>CAMWLE010000043.1 GCA_947175015.1 uncultured bacterium | reverse complement strand
AGATGAAATTTCCTTCCCTGTAAGGGCGCAGGAGTGCAGAGACGGAACTGGAATATAAAAAAACAGTCTCGGAACGGAAGCGCCCGGAAGGAAATTACAGATGCGCCCTTTGCAGATGAAATTTCCTTCCCTGTAAGGGCGCAGGAGTGCAGAGACGGAACTGGAATAGGAGGTAAAAAATGGCAAGTAGAAACAAAGATGAGGTTTCCGCAGACGGAAGTCGTGCGATTAATAAGTTTCATATTAGTGATGTTGTGATAATTATTGTTCTTGTTATATTATGCGCAACCTGTGTACTTCCTTTTTGGCATGTATTAGTGAAATCCATTTCAGGCAATGCCGCCGTTATGCAGAAAAGTGTCTATTTTTGGCCAAAGGATATGACATTTGACGCGTTTGGAAAGGTTTTCGCAGATGAATCCATGGTACATTCCATGTGGTATAGCGTAATGGTTACGGTGATTTTTACGGCGATGGGGATGGTGGTCTGCACCTGCGCAGCCTATCCACTTTCTAAAAAGAGGTTAAGGGGGAAAGGATTTTTCACTTTTGTTCTTATGGTTCCTATGTATTTTTCCGCAGGTATGATTCCGTCTTACTTGCTGATAAATGATTTGAATCTGCTTGATAATATGTGGGTGCTGATCCTGCCGCTGATTTATTCCCCATATAATATGTTGGTAATGAAGACGTATTTACAGAGTACCATTCCGGAGTCGTTAGAGGAATCCGCTTTTTTGGATGGGGCAACGAACTTTCAGATATTGTGGAAAATTGTACTTCCTCTTAGTAAGCCGATTATCGCAACGCTTTCTCTGTTTTATGCAGTAGGACGTTGGAATTCCTATAGTGACAATATGTATTATATACAAAGTGACAGCAAAAGAATGATTCAATATAAATTGTACCTTCTGGTGCAGGGGGCAGAGGCATCTATTGCAACATCTCTTGGCGATGTAGGAGGTGCAACCAGTTCGACAACGCCTGAGGTACTGCAGGCGGCATGTATTATGTTTGTAACGATTCCTGTTATTATCATTTATCCGTTTATTCAGAAATATTTTGTGAAGGGTGCAATGGTTGGGGCAGTAAAGGGATAGTCAGGAGGTTTTGTGTTTCTTCAGGATAGTTTATTCCGAATATCGGTATATATAAACTATATATTAATTCAAAGGAGGTTTTTTATGAAAAAGAACGTGTTTCAGAAAATGTGTGCCACAGCTCTTATTGGTGTCATGACAATGGCTGCTTTGGCTGGCTGCGGCAATGACCCAGCACAGGGTGCTTCTGGTTCCGGTTCCGGTACGAATTCCGGTTCTGGTACCAATTCCAGTTCCGGCACCAATTCCGGTTCCGGCAGTTCCGCTCCTGTGAGCGATAATAGCGTTGCGGGAATTGAAGGATTTACTGCATTTGAAAATAAGGTAACCTTAAGAATTCCTGTATATCAGCGTGCTACACCTAATGGAGCGCCCAATGCGGCGGATAACTATTGGACCAAATGGGTACAGACGGAATTTGGCGATAAGTACAACATTGATGTAGAGTATGTGGCGCTTGAGCGCGGCAGGGAGAATGAGCTTTATGCCCAATTTGCGGCGGCAAAGAAACTTCCGGTAGTTTGCTTTGAGTATGACTATCCTGATGTTACTTTGTATCAGAACGAAGGTTATTTTGCGGAGTACGATATTGACTGGTTTAAGCAGATTGCGCCTACATACTGGGCAGCTATGGAAGCAGAGGGGCTGGATCAGTATACGAAAATCAATGGCGAAAATGTTCTGCTGATTGGTACCAGACCCTATGGTAAGACCAATTATCAGTTTGTTACCTTCTACCGCAAGGACTGGATGGAAGCGGCAGGTTACACAGAGTATCCCGGAGATCCTGATAAGCTGATTGACATGTATGCGAAGATTTATGATCTTGGACTTTGCGGAGACCATATTCTGAGCGGCAGGAAAGTAGGCAACCAGGCGGGAGCAGACCAGAATTATGGTTACAGGACATATCCTCAGGATGAGGAACTTTGGGCTACCACCGGCGACTATGCGATTCCTGCGTTGTCCACAGAGGCACAGAAGGAATACCTGCGGTATCAGAATCAACTGTACAATCTGGGATATATTGATGATGAGTATAATACCAGAGGTGATGAAGATGTCAATGCTGATTTTATCAATGGCAAATCTTTCACTTATAGTTGCTATTCTACCAATAATATTGATGTATTGAACCAGTTCTATGCTGCGAATCCCGATGCCAAGTTGGGAATCATTGTAAATAATGGTCCTGTGACTTATGAGAACGGTAGCTGCAACGCATTCCGGCCGAATGGTATTTTTGGCGAATACATTGGCTTCTCAAGTCAGGCAACCGAAGACGAGAAGAAGGCATTCGCAATGTATCTTGAGTGGATGAGCCAAGAGGATGTACTCTTTACTTTGCAGTGGGGATTTGAAGGAAAGAACTTCAATTATGACGAGAACGGAACGCCGGTATCTGTGGCTGATCAGTCCGGTATCGAAGAGCAGCAGAGCCATAATAACAATGTAGATATGTGGTGTCTGGTGGTTGCTACGAGATCTCTTGGCGATGTGGATAAGGATATTCAGGCAATTACACCTCTGGGATATCCTGATTCAGAGCAGTTCTTTAAGGATATCAAAGCGAATTACGAAGGACAGTTGGCTTGTTACGAAGCAGGTCTTGCTTCTCCTGATTGTATGTTCACGGTATCTATCGCGGCTGCTGATGAGTATAAGGATGTTCTGCTGACAACCTATGAGACTCTTCGCGATAGGATTGTGATGGGTTCTGTTGCAGACTTTGATAAGAATTATGAAGATGCAAGTAAACAATATTTGGAGGCTGGTTATCAGAAAATTATTGATGAGAGAAAGGAAGCTTATCAGAACGGTAATTACAATTAAGGGAGTTCTGTGAATCATCCCTGATAATGGAGCAGTACATAGGAAAGCTCTCCGGTTTAGGCCGGAGGGCTTTTGTGTCTCTATTTACTCTATACAATGTAACAGTTTAGATAGGTCACGAAACCGAATCAATTCCTTCTCTGCTGTGATGAACAAATGATGTTTCATTTGGGGGAAAACGGATATATGATAAAGTCAGCAATAAGCCGATATAAAGGAGTAAATTATTTTGCATAACTTGCATTTCAGTACACAATCAGTTAAAATCTAGGAAATGGCTTTGGCTGGTTTTGAAAATTTTAATTACGAAATGTACGTGCAATGGGTGTGAATCGAGATAAGACGTGGTGGAATGAGATGAGTGAGGAATGAGATAAAATGGGGTGGAATGAGATAAGATGGATGCGGAATGAGGCAAGGAGGAACGAAATTGGTAGAAAAAGTAAGACTTCCTATGGGCATAGAGAATTTTAAGGAAATGCGTACAATGGGATATTATTATGTGGATAAAACAGAGCTGATCAGAGATCTTTTGGATAATTTCGCAAAGGTCAATCTGTTTACACGTCCAAGGAGATTTGGGAAAACCCTGAATATGAGCATGTTGAAATATTTTTTTGAAACAGGAAATGACGGTGTGCTCTTTGAGGGGCTTGCAATTTCTAAGGAAAGAGAGCTCTGCAATGAATATCTGGGAAAATTTCCCGTGATTGCTGTCAGTTTAAAAAGTGTGGAGGGAGAAAATTTTGAGGAAGCAAAGGGGATGCTCCGTGGAATGATAGGGACCGAGGCGCTGCGTTTTCAATTCCTAATGCAGAGTGAACACTTATCAGAGATAGAACGCCAACAGTATAAGGCATTGATTCAAATAAATGAAAAGGGTCTTTTTGCAATGGAGGACGAAGTTTTAAAGAATAGTCTGTTGATGCTGTCCCGTTTTTTGCGGAAACATTATGGGAAAAATGTGATTATATTGATTGATGAATATGATGTGCCTCTTGATAAGGCGTATCAGTCAGGATATTATGATTCTATGGTGAAACTGATTGGAATTCTGTTTGGGCAGGCGTTAAAGACAAATGACAACCTGCATTTTGCAGTGCTTACGGGATGCCTTCGGATTTCAAAGGAGAGTATTTTTACGGGGCTGAACAATTTTAAAGTGTATACGGTGAAGGATGTCTGCTATAATGAATACTTTGGTTTTACTGATATGGAAATCAGAGAAATGCTGGAATATTATGGTTTTATGGAACAGTATGATGTCATAAAAGAGTGGTATGATGGTTATCGTTTTGGCAATCTGGAGGTATACTGTCCGTGGGATGTGGTAAGTTATTGCCATACATTGAAAATGAATCCTTCTATGGCGCCGCAAAATTATTGGGTAAATACCAGCAGCAATGATATTATCAGAAAGTTTGTGAGTAAGGCAAAATCCGTGACCAGAAATGAAATGGAAAGGCTGATTGATGGGGGCAGTGTAAAAAAAGAAATACGACAAGAGCTGACTTACACGGATCTGGATTCCGATATTGAAAATCTTTGGAGCCTTTTGTATACAACGGGTTATCTGACGCAGTGCGGGTCACAGGATGGCGATGTGACAGAGCTTGTGATTCCAAACAGGGAAATACGCTGGATATTTGTGGAACAGATACAGGAATGGTTCAGGGCGGAAGCGGCTAAGGACAGCCAGAAACTGGAAAGCTTCTGCAGAGCATTTCAGAAGAATGATATCTCTGCCATTGAAGAAGGATTTAACGCGTATCTGAAAAAAACTATCAGCATCCGTGATACAAATGTAAAAAAAGATATGAAAGAGAATTTCTATCATGGTATTTTGTTGGGGATTTTCGGGCATATGGATGACTGGAGTGTCATGTCCAATGCCGAGTCAGGAGAGGGGTACAGTGATATTATGATAGAGGTTGAACATGAAGAGATAGGCATTGTTATAGAGTTAAAATATGCTGAAAACGCGGATTTTGATGCCGGGTGTCGGAAGGCGCTGCAGCAGATGAAGGACAGGAACTATGAAGAGATTTTGATAGATGATGGTATGCGGACAATTTATCGATATGGGATTGCGTGTTATAAAAAACGATGCAAGGTGATATCCGGATAATGGATGCCGTTGCACAGCAATTTCTCATGCAGCCGGCGCTAAAATAAGCGTTCTTCGCTCGTTTTGTGAGTATAATGTTGCTATGGGAAGTGAAACCGTGAAATAGTAACCGCAAAAATTTTTTGGACAACAATGCAGGAGGGTCAGAAATGAAATTAAAATCACGTAAGGATGTTCCGGTAGAATTGACATGGGATCTGTCTTCTATTTATGCGACGGAAGAAGATATGTACCGGGATGTGGAGAAGATGAAAAGCTTATGCGAGCGCATGGTGCAGGACTACAAAGGGAAACTGGATTCACCGCAGAGAATCAATGCCTGCCTGGATGATTACAGGGAAATGGAGCGTTTGGGTACATTGACAGGCACTTACTGCGATTTGGCGGTATCCGTTGATTATTATGATACCTACAATCAAGAGCGCAATGAGAAATTATCCCGTCTGACATCGGAAATTTCCAGCAAACTGAAGTTTATTGAAAGTGAGATTTCAGAGCAGGAAGAGTCCATATTGCAGGAAGCTATAACCATAGCTGCCGAGAATAAATTGTTCCTGCAGGATATACTCCGCAGAAAGCCGCATCAACTGCATCCGGAGACGGAACGCGCTCTGGCGGCGTTATCACAGACCATATATGCGCCTTATCAGATATACAATATGGCGAAACTGGCGGATATGAAATTTGATTCTTTTGTGGTGGAGGGAAAGGAATATCCTCTGGGGTACTCTTTGTTTGAGGACAATTATGAATATGAGAGGGATACAACAATCCGCCGCACTGCATTTGAGGTATTCTCCAATAAGATTCGCGAGTATGAAAATGTGACCGCTGCGGCGTATAATACCCAAGTACAGACAGAGAAGACAATGGCTTCTTTGAGAGGCTTTGATTCTGTATTTGACAGCCTGCTGTTTCCGCAAAAGGTAACGCAGGAAATGTATCACCGTCAAATTGATCTGATCACTCAATATCTGGCACCTCACATGCGTAAATTTGCACGTTTGCTGAAGCGGATACACAAGTTGGATCAGATGACTTTTGCCGATTTGAAGATTACTGTTGATCCGGGGTATGATCCAAAGGTGACGATTGAGGAATCCAGAAATTACATTGAGAAGGGGCTTGCCATTTTGGGAGAGGATTATGTGGAAATGATCAGGACAGCCTACCGTGATCGCTGGGTGGATTTCGCCCAAAATGCAGGCAAGTCCACAGGCGGTTTCTGCGCCAGTCCTTATGGGAAGAATTCGTTTATTCTGCTGTCCTGGAATGAACGTATGGCGGATGTATTTACATTGGCACATGAACTGGGACATGCCGGACATTTCAAGTCCTGTAACAGCAGTCAGTCCATTTTTGACACCAATGTTTCAAGTTATTTTGTGGAAGCCCCATCCACAATGAATGAGCTGCTGATGGCACATTATCTATTGAAGACCAATCCCGATCCAAGGTTCCGGCGCTGGGTATTGTCCTGCATGATTAGTAACACATATTATCATAATTTCGTGACGCATTTAATGGAGGCTGCCTATCAGAGGGAAGTGTACAGAATTGTTGATGAGGGTGGGAGCGTTAATGCAGAAACGCTGAACCGTATTATGAAGAAGACATTACAGAATTTCTGGGGTGAGGATGTGGAGATTTCCGATGATGCCGCCCGTACATGGATGCGTCAGCCGCATTATTATATGGGGTTGTATTCCTATACTTACAGTGCAGGACTGACAATTGCCACCCAGGTCTGCAGGCGCATTGAACGGGAAGGCGCTTCGGCAGTGGAGGACTGGAAAAAAGTGCTTGCCGCAGGCAGTACCTTAGATCCTACAGGACTGGCAAAACTGGCAGGAATCGATATCACTACGGACGCGCCCTTGCTGGATACCATTGCATATATTGGGAAAATGATTGATGAGATTGAGGCATTGACAGATGAGCTTGGGTTTTGATTCTGCTGCAAGTGGTACAAATTGCCGATTTGAATGAGAAGTATATGATAAAATCCAACCATAAGCATTTGGATGAAGAATTGGAGTAGGAGGATTGTATGGAGGAAAACCATATTGTTAAATTTGATCCGTGGTTGCTGGGAGCCATTCAGAAGGCTATGGGTAATTTGCCGGCGATTCCGGGTGATCTGGTGAAAGTGAAGTCATTGACTTTTTTCGATGGGGGGCGGTTTTCAGGTAAGGAGATGCTTCTGCTGAATAAGTGGATCGAGTTGGCATCAGGAGATTTTTCTGCTATTGGGAAAATGCCGAATCTCCACACGCTGCTGTTTAAAAATGTCAGGATTCTGCGAATAGGGAATTGGGATTTCCTTCGTCAATGTCGGAAACTGAAGAAGTTGGACCTCAGCGGTACCGACTTCTCTGACTGTGAGCTGCTGGCGGAACTTCCCAATTTGCAGTATGCCTTGCTGCCGGACAGATGGCAGTTGATTCATACAGAGGTATTGGAGCGTATTCAGGCGCGGACAGAGACAAACCCGGAAATGAATGAGAGAGCAAGGGCGCAGGCTTGTATTGATATAGCAGCAAGAGACAGGGGGAAGGTCTGTAAAGATACAATACGGGAAAGGGTGGCAGTACTGCAAGTGTATTGCGAATCCGGTTTGGTAACAAGGAATAATGCGGTGCAGGAAAGGGCAGTAACAAGTAGTGATGCGGTGCAGGAAAGGGCGGCAGCAAGTAATGGTGCGGCAGCAGGAGAAAGGGTGGACACTTGTCATGATGCAGCAACACAAGGAAACACAGAAAATGCAATTGCAGGGTTGCCGCCGCAGATGGACACAGGCACCTATGCGGCAGATCCAAAGCTGATTTGCTGGATTATGGTCAGTTTGGGGAAAATGCCAAGGACGCCGAATGATCTGGCCAAAATCAAATTACTGGACAGCCGGAAGAGGAATCTTTCACTGTGTAACCCTGCTTTGGACAATCTGGCAGAGAAATTACCGCCATGGCTGATAGAGAAAGGGGGGGATTTTTCACTCATTGGTAAATTGCCTAATTTGCAGGCATTGCTTTTATGGGGAGTTATATTGGATGATTTCTCCTTTTTGTCGGAGTGCAAGGAGCTTCTATATGTGAATCTGTGGGATACCAATTTTACGGACTGCAGTTTGCTGACGAAGCTGCCGTACATTATACATATCTATTTGCCGGAAGAAGGGCAGTTGGTGAACTTTTCCATGTTGGTAAAATACCGACAATTCCGGCTGCAGGAAGAGAGAGAACGGCGGGAAAGTTTTCTGTATGAGGCGAAAAGCGATGAAATACCAGAAGCGGAACAATCGCAGGCAATACAGACACTTGGCCGTCCCTCTGTTTTTCGGATTGAATGTCAGAAATCTTTCGGGCAGAAAGCAGATGTTTCCAAGCGGAAGGATCGTCAGGTATTGCCAGAAGGTACACAAAAAAGCGCACTGCCAATTCAGGCGGGGGTGGAAGGAACATCAGAAATTCCATTCGGAGTCGGGGTGGAGAAAGGGTCAGATATACCGTTGAAAGTTGGTGTAGATGGCATGCCAGATTCGGTGCAGGTACCCGATGCGAAGGAAGCGAATGTTTCGTCATGGAAAACCAAAGTGGAAGAAGCGGTTTGGCAGAAAGATGAATTTAATGACTTGGCTATTGTTCGGGGAGAGGATGTCATCATTTCATATGAGGGTGCTTCACAGGTGCGTCAAGTGAGGGCGGAATTTTGGATGGACCGGGTACCGGCTCTCTGGAGAGTATTTGACCAGATGAAAGAGGAAGAGGATAACTGGGCAAAGCTGGCACCCGGGAAAGCGGAACAATTGACGGATGAGCTTATAACTGCTATTAGGAGAGGTGATGCGAAAACGATTGAAATCTCCCTGGAACCGTGGGGAGAAGGTCATAATTTTATTGTGGAATTTCGCGGCAGATGGGTGGAGATCACTTACGTGGATGACGAAATACCCGTCTGTTATAATTCGTATCATCCCGATTTCCCGGAAATGCTGGCATTTGAGGATATGGAGTTGGTGGCGGAAGTTGTCCGGCATATATTGGCAACGGGGCAATTACTTCCAGGCACCTTCTGGAGACGGGAGTAGTGTGAGAAGAATTTCTAAGCGTCAAAGTACGTCCGCTAAGAAATTTCTCACAGATTGTTTGTGCCGCCGTTGGCAGCATGACGGGGCGTGTGCGGATGATATCATTGCAGGATAATTACGCAAAGGTTCGCAGGATTGCAAATAGAACTTCCCCAAGATAGAGCAATACCATGATAATCCCCTCAGAGCGTTTCAGCGATTTCCTGGTCAGCAGAAAGACATAGGTAATGATGCTGGCGGCAATCAAAATAAGCATATCGTAAACAGAGGCCACGTTTACTGTTATGGGATGAATTGCAGCGGAAAGTCCAAGAATGAGAAGCAGGTTGAATATGTTGGAACCAACGGCATTTCCGACAGCGAGACCTGTTTCTCCTTTTCTGGCCGCAACAACGGATGTGACAAGTTCCGGCAACGAGGTTCCCACAGCCACAATGGTAAGTCCGATCAGCGTTTCTGACATTCCCATGGTCTGCGCAATCTCCTTCGCACTGTAGACAACAGCCTGGCCGCCGCCGATAATAAGTACAAGTCCCACTATAATCAAAAGAGCACATTTCCAAAGCGGCAGGTGTTCCTGTGCTTCAGAATTGTCCGGATTTTTTCTGGCATCATAAATCAAGTACAGGATATACCCCAAGAAAAGGATAACCATAACAATCCCGGTCATTCGGCTTACCATTCCGACAATTTCATTCATATTGCCATGCAGAAGGCTGTCTTGTATTCGCTGATATGAACTTGCACTGAAGGGAAGCTCTGTCATCTGTGGGTAACTGCAGGAAGAGAGGAAGCCAAAGAAAGTGATGAGCAACACCAGAAACGTTGCGCCGATGGAAAGCGGAAAATCTCTTTTGAGAATGCCGCTGTCTGTGGGAACGGTGTGGATAATAGCACAAATGCCAAGCACACATAATAGATTGAAAATATTGGAACCAACAACATTGCTTAAGGCAATTTCATTAGAACCCTGTATGGCAGCGGAGATGCTGACTGCCAATTCGGGCGAGCTGGTGCCTAAAGCTACGATTGTCAGGCCGATAATTAAACCCGGCACCTTGAAGTTCCGGGCAAGTGCGGAACTTCCGTCCACAAACCAACCAGCGCCTTTGATCAGAGCCACAAATCCAAATAGCAATAATAATGTGTATAAGAATAACATATTCATTCCTCCATTTGACATTTTCTGGATGCCAGTATAATCGTCTGTTCTCCAACTGTTGTTTCGCAGGGGACAATTCATATTCATGTATAATGACATTGCCACCCATATATACTCATCTTTGGCGGATTTGTAAATTCTGGCGGTCTTGCGTATAACAAAAATATTGGAATATTGCGTCTAAGCATAATTATAAAAAAATTATCAGTGGTGTCAAGGATTCCATGGAAGAATTTACTTATATTTTACATTGTTTGCTTCCTGTGTTTGGCATCGGTGTTGAGTGGTAATTTTAGGTATCCAACATCCGGTATTGGGCGGGTGTCATGCCAAGGCAATGCCTGAAGGAAGAACAGAATACACTTTCACAGGAGAAGCCGGTTTGAAAACAGATATCCTTTATGGTCATTTTGGTATTCTTCAGCAGATATTTTGCAGTGCCGATTCTGGTATGGATGATATATTCGTGGGGGGTAAAGCCGGTTTCTTTTTTGAAGGTGCGGATGAAATGATATTGGCTGAAACCGGCAATATCCGCTAATTCTTGTACCGAGAGGGACTCGCGGAAATGTTCATTGATATAAGTGATGATTTTTTCCGCCATATTGGATTCTTGACCGTCATTCTCAGCGGAAGGGGAATATAAAAGGAAGGAGGTCAGGATGTCGGTCAGGTATTTTGACATCTGAGGTTCACGGACAGGGTGCCCTGAGGCAAAAATGTGATAAATAGTGTTGAGTTTCTCCAATGGGGAACAGGAAGCCGGCATGGAAAAGAAATTGCCCAGGCGGGAGACAATGGCTGTATACCAATGTCTTGCAACCGCACCGTCAAAATGACACCAGAGACAATCGCAGTGGAGAGGGCAGGCATAAGCGTGAAGTCGATAACAGTCCAGCAGCAGGAATTGCTCGGCTGTTATTGTTGTCACCTGCTCTTCAAATTCCAAAGTAAGGTCTCCTTTCTTTACATACAGCAGCAGAAAGCTGTCATAGGATTCCCGACGCAGAGCATATCCGGCTTCATAGATAAAATGCCCGCACTGTAAAGGATAGAAGAACATTTCCTTCGCCGATTTACTGGGGGTATAGACATAGTAATCAGATTCTTGGGAAACAAGTTGCTCGCAGGATTTCAAAATATTCACCTCCGGTAAGTATATTCTACCCTATAGAATAAAGGAAAAGGCAAGAAAAGGCAATAGCAAAAATTATAAATAAAGCAGCAAATGTCATCAATGATTTTCAGAGGTGAATGGGTTATAGTAATATTGTGATGGGAGCAGAAATTCTAAATCTCACACTGAAAAACGCAAGCGAACAAATTCGCCTGGCGGGAAGTGTGAAGGAGGAGGTTCAAAATGGAAAGTGCATTCGTATGGGTGGAGAAGGTGATGATTCCCACGTATGAAATCGGGGAGGCGGAAAAGAATCCCGTTTTTCTGCAGAAACGAGTCTATCAGGGAAGTTGTGGGAAAGTATACCCCTATGCTGCGGTTGAAAAAATCAGCAATGAGAAAAAAGATAAGGAATACACCGCTGTATTTCTGGAAAATGAATATGTAAAGGTCATGGTGCTGCCGGAACTTGGGGGAAGGATTCAGAGGGCCTATGATAAGACCAACGGTTATGATTTTGTATATTATAATCATGTAATTAAACCGGCGCTGGTGGGGCTTACAGGGCCTTGGATTTCCGGCGGAATTGAGTTTAACTGGCCTCAGCATCACAGACCAACCACTTTTCTTCCAGTGGACTATGAGATAGAGGAACAGGCGGACGGCAGCAGGAGCGTACTCTGCCATGATGTGGATCAGATGTACGGAACCAAATGTATTACAAAGATTACCTTATATCCTGGCAAAGCTTATATTGAGATTACGGGGCAGCTCTATAACAGAACTTCTCTGCCGCAGACTTTTCTATGGTGGGCTAATCCGGCAGTATCGGTCAATGATAATACCCAATCCATTTTCCCGCCGGATGTACATGCGGTTATGGACCACGGCAAAAGAGATGTTTCCCGTTTTCCTATTGCTACCGGTATTTATTACAAAAAGGATTACAGCGAAGGGGTGGATATTTCCAGATATAAGAATATCCCGGTGCCCACTTCTTATATGGCTGAAAAGTCCAAATATGATTTTGTGGGAGGGTATGATTATGGAAGGGAAGCAGGGTTGCTCCATGTGGCGGATCATCATATTTCGCCCGGCAAGAAACAGTGGACCTGGGGCTGCGGTGATTTCGGCAGAGCATGGGATCGTAATCTCACCGACGAAGACGGCCCTTATGTGGAGCTGATGACCGGAGTATATACGGATAACCAGCCGGATTTTACCTGGTTGAAGCCTTTTGAAGAGAAAACGTTTCAACAATATTTTATGCCTTATAAGGCAGTGGGACAGGTAAAAAATGCTACAAAGGAAGCAGCAGTTCATCTTTCGTATGACGGAAAGAATGTTAATATAGTGGTATATGCAACAGAAGTGTACGACAGTGCGGATATCATGCTTTGGGCGGCAGGGGAAAAGGTACTGGAAGAGAAAGCGAGGATTTCTCCTGTGGATGTCTATAGAAAAGTGGTAGAGCTGTCGGGGAAAAAAGAGGAAGAGCTGCAGCTTATGGTTTATGCGGAAGGCAGGTGTCTGGTGGAATATCAGCCGGAGGTCTACGAAATCCCCAGGCTGCCTGAGCCTGCGAAGGCGGCAAAGGAACCGGAAGAGATTCAGACCTGCGAGGAATTGTATCTTACCGGTCAGCATATTGAACAATACCGCCATGCCACATATCTGCCTGACCCATATTATCTGGAGGGGTTGAAACGAGATCCGGGAGATATCCGCCTTAACAATGCCTATGGTCAGTTGTTGATGAGACGGGGATGTTTTGCCGATGGTGAAGCTTGCTTCAGAAAGGCGCTGAAACGTCTGACAGAACGTAACCCCAATCCTTATAACAGCGAGAGCTACTATCTGTTGGGGCTGGCATTGTTTTACCAGGGAATGTTCGTGCCGCACAAACAAAATCAGAAACCGATGAGTGTCTGCGAAGAGGCATATGACGCATTCTATAAAGCGGCATGGAGCAATGAGCAACAGGAAATGTCATATTATTACCTGGCGGTCATTGATGCTAAGGCGGGAAAATATGCCAAAGCGTATGCGCATGTGGAAAGGGCATTGATTAAGAATACCCATAATATTAAGGCGAGGGGATTCAAAGCCTATTTGCTGCGTAAACTTGGCAGGCTTGCTGAAGCAAAATGCTGGCTTGAGGAGAATCTGATGCTGGATCCCTTTGATTTTATTTCCGGTAATGAAAAGGTCATTCTATGTGATAACGACAATGGGCAGCGGCATCAACTGAATGAGAAGATGCGTGATTTCCATGAAAATTATCTGATGGCCGCAAGGGATTATGCGGAGATGGGGGCTTATGAGGAAGCCATAGGGATGTTGGAAGAATGTAAAAAACAATACCCCATGCTTTACTACTATAAGGCTTATTATACGGCTCTGAAGGAAAGGAAAGTGTCTTCGGCAGTTATTGACCTGCTGCATATGGCGGAAGCATGTCCGGCAGCATATTGTTTTCCCAACAAGCTGGAGGATATTCCGGTGCTTCGATTCGCCGTTGCAAACGGCTGCAGAGCGAAAGCAGGGTATTATTTAGGATGTCTTTTTTATGATAAGCTACAGTGGGAAGAGGCTTTGGCACTCTGGGAAGCTTCTGTAGAGGCTGATCCCACATTTCCGGCAGTATTTAGGAATCTGGCTTTGGTATATTACAATAAGAGGAAGGAAATTGCGGCCAAAATACCTTTTGGTGAAAGTATTTGGCGAGAAGCAAAGCAGCAGTGTGAACAGTCAGATCTGTTAAATATGAGAAAGGGAGCTTCTGGTGAAGGCGCTGTGTGGGAGGCAGAGCAGCAATGCAAACAATATGCCCGGGCAGCCATGGAAACAGCATTTTCACTGAATCCGGATGATGAGCGTATTTTTCTGGAATTGGATCAATTATATAAGAAACTGGACTGGAGCTTTGAAAAACGTCTGGAACAGTATGAGGCGCACAAAGAGCTGCTCACACGGCGGGATGATCTTTATATAGAGTATATTACACTGGTGAACATGACCGGCCATCACAGAGAAGCATATGAATGTATTCAGGAACATCATTTCCATCCATGGGAGGGCGGCGAAGGCAAGATTACCACACAGTACACGCTGGCTTTATTGCAAATGGCAAGGGAGGCACAGGCGGAAGGCCGTTTTGCGGAAGCGGAAGAGATGCTTAGAAAAGCCTTGGTATATCCGGAGAATCTTGGAGAGGGAAAGCTGGAAGGCACAAAGGACAACCATATCCGTTATCACTTGGGTTTGGCGTTGGAGGCACAGGGCAGACAGGAGGAAGCGGAGGAATGCTTCCGGAAAGCGGCCGTTGGAACGGATGAGCCCGCAGGGGCAATGTATTACAATGACCAGCCTGCGGATATGATTCTGTATCAGGGGCTTGCCTGTAGGAAACTGGGCAGAACCAGTGAGGCGAAATCCCGTTTTTATCGTCTGATCGATTATGGTGAACAGCATTTGGATGATCAGGTGAAAGTGGAATATTTTGCTGTTTCCCTGCCGGACTTTTTGATTTTTGATGAGGATTATACCCGAAGAAACCGGGTGCATTGCTATTACCTTATGGCTTTGGGGCATCTGGGGCTGGGGGATTGGGCAAAGGCATCGGCATATCTGGAGGAGGCGGCTGCCATGGAACCTTCTCATATGATGTGCAGGATTTACAGGGAAGCAAAGCAATTTCTGTAACCATGTTGCAATCATGTAATCTCTGCGCTTCTGAAGGGAACTGTTGTCTATACTTTTCCTTTTAGAAGCGCATTTCGTTTATCGGCAATTGGTCATTTGCTTTCCATCCGTGTAGTCAGAATTTGTTTTGATATAAGGCTGCTTTCCAGGCTTTTTCCGGATATTCATTCCAACAAATATTTCAAGTGTGTGGAAGAGCTTGTAACTTACAAATGACGGCAAATTCTGTCGTCGTCCCAGTCAGGATGTTCATGGATGAAATCATAAATTTTTGTTACGAGAATGGGCTCTTCTTCCAGTAAATCCGCAATTTGGGCAGCAGTCATGTCCCTGGCCATTTTTTTCCTCACCATGCTGATGAGATTTTGCCTTGCACCCTGTGCCTGGCCGATGGCGATACCCTCATCTCTCACATAATCATCACGGGCATTTCGGTCTCTTATTTCTTTCATGTGTGCATCATATAATGCCTTTAAACTTCTGCCAAGACTCATTTGCTTCATCTCTTTGATTGCTTCCAATATCCCTGTGTTTTCTGTTTTAATCATATTCAAATCCTCCTCATTCCTGGCATTGAACAGACGAATCCAATCATCCACATGCTCTGTGCCATTGAGCTTTTTCCCAAGTTCGATAATATGTACTTCCAAAAGATCCGAAAATAGTTCTCCATCCTGATTACGTAGGTGATAGACATGATGATACCGTGTTCCTTTATCCAGATGAAAATCCAAAATGCTGATATTGATACATTTCTTTAATTTTGTATAGTTTTCTCCAATCAGCAAATCTTCCGTGAACATTTTTGACAGATAGAATAGACTGCGTCTGTCCCAGTATTTTAATGCCTTGACCTGCAGCTCGATATTTATCTTGCTGTCATCATTCAGGATTAACAGTACATCCAATATCCCCTGCTTCTGCCGGTAATACTTTTTCCATAAGAAAGTGTTTGCCAGGCGTACAGATTTGATTTTTTCTAAGGGAATATCAAGTACATCGCTGAGAAAGTGTTTTCTGACCTTTTCATTTGTCATAAGATACTTAAAAATGTAATCATATTTTAATGATACAATTCCCATATTGTTCTCCTTCTGGCAGGAGTACATTCCTGGATAGTATCCCTCTGAAATCTCCTGCTTTTAATTGGTGTAAAGTGAATGAAAAGCATAGATTTCCTGATGAAAAGAATTTTTGAATAAGTTATCAAAATAAAATAGAAAGTATCATGCTTTGAGTTCAGTCTAACATTTATAGCAGAAATATGCAAGAACTTTTTGTAATTTTGCAAGATTGATTGTGATAGATTATATTTATTAAGAAATACTAAATTTTAAAATAGTATCTTGCAATATATAATACTGTGTGATATATTAAATCTATCAAAAAACAGTACCAGCTATTAAACGAAAGGAGGTACCCATGAATACACAATTTAAGAAGGGTGCGTTGGAGATGTGTGTGTTGTCCCAGCTTGTTGGAGGGGATAAATACGGGTATGAGCTGACAGAGAGAATATCGGGAGAGATGTCGATTGCCAGCGGCACGCTGTATCCTATTCTGAGGAGGCTAAAAGCAGAAGAGTATGTGACAACTTATCTACAGGAGTCCGAATCGGGTCCTGCAAGGAAGTATTATCAACTGACAGATAAGGGAAGGCAGTACCAGACAGAGATTCGGCACGAATGGGAAGAATTCATCAAAGCAGTCAATCAACTGCTCATGGAATAATTGTTCCTGAAGCAGGCGATTATGGAATAACTGTGCAGAGACGGAACTTAAAAAAATAAACAGTCTCGGAACGGAAGCACCCGGAATAAAGTTACAGCAGCGTACTTTGCAGATGGAAGTTTATTCCTGTAAAAGGGGGCTGGAGTGCAGAGACGGAACTTAAAAAAATAAACAGTCTCGGAACGGAAGCACCCGGAATAAAGTTACAGCAGCGCACTTTGCTGATGGAAGTTTATTCCTGTAAAAGGGGGCTGGAGTGCAGAGACGGAACTTAATATGGAGGAAATATCATGAAAAAAATGGAATATTTGGAAAAGCTCCGGGAAAAGTTGGAAGCCTTTGGAAAGGAGCTGCAGGAAGAGATTCTGGAGGATTACAGGGAACATTTTGCTGAGGGAGAAAAACAAGGAAAATCGGAAGAAGAGATCATTGATGAACTGGGCAATATTGAAGATATGATTCAGGAGATGATTCAGGATCTTCCAGAGTCAGATGCAGAAGGTGTCAGTTGGGAGCAAGAACCGGAGAAGAGCTTTACGTATTCCGAACCTTTTAAAGAGGTTGTGTTAAAGGGAGACGTGGCAAAGATTATGGTAAGCCAGTCTGAGGATGATCAGCTTCATGTCAATTACGAGAACAATGGAAGTCTGAGCAGTCAGATGAAGTATGAATTCTGCCAGCGGCAGGAAAACGGAATCTATTATGCTGAGGTGAAGCGCAGAGAAAATGTGGAGGATAGCGAGGAAGAGGGAGATGAGTTGATTAAGTTGAAGCTGTTTGGACGTACCATTATTTCTTATGGAAATGCCTCGAACTTCGGAAAAGATAACCATGCCATTGTGTTGACGGTAAAGCTGCCCAAGGGGATGCCAAAGCTGAATACAACTGTTTCCAGCGGAGATATATGTCTATCCAAACTCAGTCTGGAAGAATTTAAGTCAACAAGTGCCAGTGGTGATGTCAATATCACGGAAGTAGAGATAGATAGTTCGGAAGTGCATACGGCCAGCGGTGTTGTCAATGTAAATGGTGGGGAGTTCAATAAGGGCAGGTTTACTACGGCCAGCGGTAATATCGTTGTCAATGGTACACGGCTGTCTTTGGGGAATTTAACTACAGCCAGTGGAAATATTTCTGTGAAAGACGGCAATATGGGTGAGGTAAAATATGCTACGGCCAGCGGTAATATTGTACTGAATACCAATGGAGAGGCATATGAGTGCGGAACTGCCAGCGGTAATATCAAGGTAAAGGCAGTTGGCACACCGAAAAAGGCTTCTTTGAATACTGCCAGTGGTAACGTCCAACTCAGCCTGGAGGATGCCACAGGAGTGGAGGCGACAGTGAGGACCATAAGCGGAAGTGCCAAGATAGCCTGGAAAGATGAGACAAGGATTACAGCCAAGAAGGGAACATTCCGTTACGGAGACGGAGCATGTAAAGTGAATATGAAATCCGTCTCAGGAAATATTAATGTGCAGTGTGTATAATAGCAGACGGCAGCAGGGAAGGTATTGGCGGCCGATACTGTAAATTGAAACCTGATATGAATAGATAAAAAAATTGACCAAAAAACAAGGGCTTTGGGAATATGGATTCCGAAAGCCCTTGTGCGTAGATGAAAGTGAGTCATATTTCTATGCAATGGCATACAGAGATACTATTTTATTTGATATAAGCTCACATCTCCAAAAGAAAGCACCTCCATAAAATAATTCTGGAAGATTTCTTCCCTAATCTGATAGCTATCCCGTTCATAGGCAGAGATTACCACATATGAAACATTGTAATTTTCATATAAATCCATATGTTCCAGCGGTGCTTCATACATAAGCTGTAAATCTGCTTTTCGTTGTGAAGTATCCAGTCCATGGAAATAAAGAAAGCTGTCTGCACCGCATACGATATTTCGCCCTGTTAGGGAGGCGATTTCGTTATTGTGTCTGGTGTTTGTCAGAAAGACAGCGTCGGGAGCCGTATGCTCTTCCACATATTCCGCCAATGCCATCTGAGATGGGGAGTAGAGCTGGTAGCGAGATACACTTTCCCTGCACAGTGTCAATATGGCGGAGAAGGTACATACAAACAGGAATAGCCCAGTAAAAAGTCTGCTTCCGGGAAAGTTTCTTATTTTTTCATAAAGTTCCAGACCATAATCTGCAGCGCCAAGGCATAACAAAAAATATGCCACATATAGAATTTTATTGTTGTCGTAGGTGTTGGGCGTGAAAACGATCAATTCTGCCAGCCACCAGAGGAACAGGGCGGGGAGGAATATGGGAGCTCGCTTGTGGCCGCAGGCGCAGATACCGCCTATAATTAACAGTAGGGGAGCGCCTATATTCTTCAGGTAGAACCAGGGATATACATCCCCTTGGTTCCCCCAGTTAAAATAACCTCTGACAAAGCCGCCTGCCGCTACTTGTCCAAAGGTCCAGTAAAGTAGCTGGGGCAGTGCAAATATGAAAATACAGGCCAGAAAGATACCCCAACAGATCAGGAACTCTCGCCAGCCATGCTGCTTTACATAACGGACAAGCAAAGTGATTCCGAAGACAAAAGTACCTGCAAAGAGACTGATACCCATAAACATAAGGAGTCCTGATGTGATTCGCCCTTGCATTTGAAGCAGTTGCAACAGGCACATGATACATAGGAAAACAGCAAGAATCCTGGAACCAGGGTGGCGGAGCTTTTGGCGAATTCTTCTGACAGCGGAATCAACAGCAGGTTTATCAGCAGAAGGCTGGTTTGTCTGTGGCGAATATAATTTCCGGAATAACCACAGGAGTAACCATACGGCGCTGACAATGCCTGCGCTTAAAAAGGAATGTGTATGTATCATAGGGAGGCCGGCTGCGTAGAGCCCTGCCAATGGGAAATACTCATGGCGATTATGAAAAGCAGCCCGATACAACAGCCATAGCGTAGGAAAAAGTAGTGCATAGCCGAACAAAGTGGCACGCTGGGGGAGAAACATATCCGCAATGACATTTACCCATCGGATATTGCAGTCTACCAGGTTGGTTGGCGTTGTATAGAAGCCTGTGAAAATATCCGAAAAACGGTAAGTTTGTTCTTTTGTCCAGTCCAGAAAATAGGCAAAACCCAAACCGCCGTTACAGAAAAACAACAGGCATACCAGCATATTGCCGGCACTGTTCTTAAAAACATTCTCTCTCCAGATAGTATTTCCCAAGGTATTGTCTCTAAGGACATTGCCATCGGGGACATGAGACTTTCTGCGAGAACTCAATAAGGTATCTGCAAACAGGTATACAGTGGTAAAAATCTGCCCCATGGCAAACAGCATAGGCAGAATATAGGCAAAGCGAAGAGAGGCTCCCAACAAATAAAGACTTGCGGAGATACTGTCAGACAGGAAGGGATACGAGAGCTTGACCCCAGGCATAATGGAGTAATCAGGAGGAAAAGTCCCCTGTCTTGCAAGACTGGTAATAAAACCAAGGTGCATATTCATATCGCCGTAAGTACATTGGCCTGTATAAACGGCTCCGGTTTCATCAGGCAGAATGATATGGGTATGGAGCAAATAACACCAAAATATCATAAATAAGAGAAAAACCATCCAGAAAAACAGATGTCTGGACAAACTGGTGAAAATCTGTCGGATATTTTCAGACAGAGGACGGCGCAGACGGTATAACCGGAAGGAGACAACGGGGATTGGTAAGGTGAACAGCAATGCCAAAAGGTGTGCAATCCCGGTAAAGCCGCAGAAAAAGGAGAAGAAAGCAGGCAGCCAGGTGAAGAGCAGGGACCCGGATACGCTTCCGATCAGCAGCTTGGGAAGCGGTTTTTCTCTGCGGAAAAGAAGGAAAATGAAAATGACGCCGATAAACTGGAAATAGAGATAGTATGCGGTTGCTGCTATAGTACCTGTAAATGTGCCGTACATAAGGGTTCCTCCGGAAAATTGTTTCAATTTAGTATGAGTATAGCATATATTTTCGGATAATTCAATGGGAAACAGAGAAGCGTATGAAAATAGTTACTGCTCACTCCGTGACCAGTAACTGATGCACAGAAATCGCAAATGCAGCGATTTTGCGCACGATTGTCTCGGTTTTTTCACGCATAAAGCGCGTGAAAACGCCTCGCGGTGCCGTAGGTGTGAAAAGTAACCGAAAATACCATGCGAGAAAACAGTAAGAAAACATATCTTTCCATATTTGTGGTACTATGCTATAATGTTGACACATAAGGTCATTGTTTGAATTATTGCCTTCAAGTGCGTTGAAGGAGGAAGGTTTTGGTGGGGCAGCCTGTTGCATAGGGAGTTATTGTGCAATATTGCAGAGTCGTCCGGGGGACAGGGCGGAATATGGCAAGGGAATGTTTGATATCGGGACAAGGAGAGGATAGCTTGGAGATGAGAGAAGAATGGTCAGGGAACGGCACCCGAAATAAATGTGGGGTAATCGGGAGTGAATATGGGCGGGAACGAATGGCGAATCTGGAACTTCTCCGGTGCGTGGCCATGATGATGGTGGTAGTGCTGCATTATTTGGGAAAGGGAGGTCTGCTGACAGAGCTGACAGAAGAGACGCTTGGAAGTGTGGGTACAGTCGCATGGCTGCTGGAATCATTCTGCATTGTAGCAGTGAATGTATATATGTTTATCAGCGGATATTTTCTGTGTATGTCTTCTTTTAAACCAAGCCGCCTGATACAGCTTTGGCTGCAGGTGTGGGCATATTCTGTTGTAATCGGCCTATTGGGTGCATTGACGGGAGTAATGACGGAAACGGCTTTTGATATGCACTATCTGCTGACACTGTTTCTTCCTATTACAATGGGGCATTATTGGTTTATGACTTCCTATGTGTTTCTGTATCTGCTTCTGCCCTTTGTGGGAATGGCGGCGGGAAAGATGACGAAACAGCAGATGCAGATATCGTTGGGATTTCTATTTTTTACCTTTTGTATTTTGAAAAGTGTTCTGCCATTGCGGTTGGAAATGGACGAGCAGGGTTATAACTGTCTGTGGTATGCGTGTGTATTCCTGGCGGCTGCTTATGTGAGACGGTTTTGTATCACAGGTTCGGAGGAAAGTGCCGGAAGAAAAGAACGCCTGCCTGGATTTTCTCTGAAGAAAAGAGGTTGTTGCCTTGGATTGTATGTGGGAGGATGCCTGTTGATTTTCGCAGGCACAATGCTTTTGCGGACAGTTTATCTTCACACAGGAAGTCTCGGAAGGATGCTTGGAATGTGTCTGGAGTATAATCATTTGCTGCCCTTTCTGGCGGCGGTGGGGTTGTTCGGCGTCTTTTATAGCCTGCGGATTCAGGGAAAAGCGGCGGATGTCATTAATAAAGTGGCTCCCCATACACTGGGAGTTTATCTGCTTCATGAAAACCTGGGACTGCGATATACCTGGCAGAATTGGTTTCGGGCGGAGCAAATAGTATCTATGGCTTCAACTTCCGGAGAAGGCAAGGCTGCTTTTGGGGCTGTGGTCAGCCTGCTCCTATGGACTGTCATTGCAGTAGTATGTGTGTTTGTATGCGGTATTTTGGCCGATATTGTGCGGAAATGGATTTTTCATATGTTACATCAGGGTTTATCCTGTCTTGATCTGTATAGCAGAGGCGTTTTTCTGATTGCAAAAGCGGATGCAGCATTCAAAAGAGATTGTTGGGAGAAGGATAAGGTGAAGAGAACCCATAAAAATGATTGACATTTTTTCCTATGAAATAGTATAATATTCTTAACATATGTTACTTGGATGGGTGGCTTTGTCCGCCCATGCTTTTTGGAAGAAAATGTAAGCACTTACACAAATTTGGTGGAGATATGAAGAAAAAGTTATTTAGCAAAGCAGTCATACGTGAATTGTTGCCCTATTGCATTTTTATTCTATTCTCAATTCTGTTAATGAATGGGGGTATGCTGTATGTGCTTGTAGCATCTGTGGAGAGAGAACAGATACATCAGGAGCAGCAGTTGGAGAAATATGTGGAGGATATGGGGGTATTGGGGGAGGCCCCGGAGGATATTTGGGATTTGTTGGATTCTATCCACCGGCACCTGCAGTATTATGAGGCAAGCCTGTATCGGATGATGTTTGCCGCTAATATATTAGTGATTTTGGCGGGGGGACTATTAATCATCTGGCAGTTGGTCAGATATGTGGCACCTACAAGGCATGTACTTGATTACATGTATAGAGGAAAGAAGATTCATTACAGTAATTTGAGCAATGAGATTATTGGTTCACTGGAAGATTACAAGGCCTGTAAGCTTAGATTGGAACAGATGGAGTCCGGTGCGCAAACGGAATTTATAGAAAAACTGTCCAATGCAGAATTCAAAAGTGAAAGCCGGGTTCGGGCAGAAGCGGAAAATGTTGGAATAGAGGTATATGGTTATCAATATCTCGTAATCGTAGTGGGAATCTTCAATAATGTGGCGGAGGAAGATGTGGATGCCGCAACGATTTATGAAAGTGCGGTGATACTTGACTATTTGAAGGCAAAAAGAGAATGGGAGAGGTATTTATCTCATATATGGTTCAAGAAAATCAGCTATCGCCGCATGATGATTGTACTGCAGCTTGCGAAGCCTTTTTTCATGGATATGCTGTATGGAATGAGGGAGGAATTCCTGCGCAGACATGGTGTGAGCCTGTTCTGGGGAGTCAGCAGAATATGCGAAGATCCGCTTTATTTATGGAAGGGTAAGGCAGAGGCATACATAGCCATAAACTGCTGCGATGTGGAACATGTCTGCGTTGCATATACGCCGGAACTGGAAGCAGGAGTCAAATATTATCTGCCTGTTGTTGCCAGAAATAATTTGTTGGCCTATATCAAATCCGGCAATATCACGGAAATTACCAAAATCATTGCGATGCTGAAGGATGAAAACTGTGTGAAAAGACGATTATCCCATAATCAGTTGGTGAACCTGAACAGCAGGGTTATCAGGATGTTGGGGAAATTGCAGGAGCAGGACAAATGTAATGCGGATGGTGTGATAGATGACTTGAATCAATTTGTTCTGCAGAATGAGGGCAGTCATGAGGAATATTTTGACCGGCTGAAAGCGGGCTGCATGGCTTTGTGCACCAGATGCAATGAAGAGAAACAAGATAGAAAGAATAGACTGGCGGAAAAAATCAAAGCATATGTGGATGAACATTATCAGGATAGCAGCTTAAGCCTGACACAGCTTGGAATTGAGTTTAATATTTCTGACAGTTATGTTTCTTTGATTTTCAAAGAGCACATTGGCATTCATTTTTCAACTTATGTGGAAGAGATACGGCTCAGCCATGCAGCCATGCTGTTAGAAAGCAGTTCCATGACGGTTCGGGAAATTGCAGAGCAGACGGGATATACCAATGAACAGTCATTCCGCCGTGCTTTTAAAAAGGTAAGGGGATTGAGCCCGAAAGAGGCCAGGGAGGCTGTGAATATCAGGAAAAGTAGCTGATGTGGTATAGAAAGCGAATGACAATAAAGAGGTTAGAGGATGGATGCGTAACTTCTATATGGAAAGGAACCATGAAAATGATAGATATCTGTTTTGAGGGTGAAATACCTTTCTATGCACCGGGCAGAGTGTACGGGTTTCTGCAGGGGGAGTTGACTTTTCCCAGGCGCCGGGTATCAACGCACAAGCTGTTTTGGAAGAATGGTGCTGTCTGTGTGGCAGAAGAGGAGCAGGAGCGTTTTCGGGCCTACCATCCCGGAGGAACGGATTATGACCTTGGGGGCATGATATTACGGGTGGCGCTTCCGGAAGGCGCTTATGATTTTGAAGTGGTATGTGAAGGAAATCAGGATTCCATAGCAGTCAGTATTGCCGGGATGAATCCGGAGCGGATTGCGCAGGGCGGTTATTGGGATGCCGGAAAACTTGTACCTGTCAGAAATATCGCTGTATGGGAGGGGAATGTCTGGCGTTATTCTTATGTAAATGCGGCCTCTTATGTAGATATTTCGTTGGAACCCTTGCATCCGGATATGGTTATTGGACTTCGGGAAGTGCATATCCGCAAACATGAATCCGAAAAAAATGGTGCTGTTCCTTCCATATTTATATTGGGTGATTCCACAGCGAAATCTTATGTGTTTGAAGAGGCGCCAATGAGCGGCTGGGGACAGCTTTTTTATCGTATGGTAAACCCGGACAATGCTAAGGTGGTGAATTATTCCAACGGGGGGCGGTCTCTTCGGGTTATGTATCAGGAGGGGCGGTTCAATGACCTGCTTCTGTCAGGGCAGAAAGGGGATTTTGTTCTGCTGCAGTCCGGACATAATGATGAGAGGGATCGAAATGAAGGTGAGGACCCTGACGGAGAGCACAGCCGCTTTGGCCGGGGAAGTACGGAGGAAATGTATTATGGCCTGTTAGCCAGACATTTTCTTCCGGCCATCCGTACTATGGGAATGATTCCGGTGCTTGTGACACCTGTGACCAGAATCAATGCCGGATGCGAAGATAATGCGGTATTTCAGAATTCTTTTCGCAAGAGGGATTTCCCGGCGGTGATGAGAAGAGTGGCGGCAGAATCCAATACATTATTGTTGGATTTGAACCAAAAGAGTGTGGAGTATTTTAATGAGATTGGTGCCGCGGCGGCCAGGGCAATGGTTATGTCCTTGGAGCCGGGAGAGACACCCGGTAAAACCAATGGGGGCAGTTATGCCAACGGAAATCCGGGAGATCACGCAGATGGCACGCATTATAAGGAATGTTTGTCCAGGCAATATTGCAGGATGGCAGCGGAAGCATTATGCAGAGCCAGGCAGGAGGGGAACGTCGATGCGGACGGACTTTGGAAATGCTTCACGCAGGAGGCGGCGCAGGCGGCCGAAACCGGAGATTTCTCGGAGATATTTCCGGAAGTCTGTCAGGACACCATTTCCGGAAGAGGTGCTTACTACCGCAATCAAATAGAGAAAATGGTGCAGATTGGTATATTCCATAAAAATCAGGAAGGAAATTTTCAGCCGTTTGCGCCATGCAGCCGTAAGGAATTCAGGGAAGGAATCCGGCAAATCTGGAAGCTTCCGGAATCATTTACGCAAGATACAGGAGATGCCCCTTTCTATAAAAAAGATGCGGCTGCTATTATATATGATGCTTATGTGGTCAGGTTTGGCATGGGAGAGACGAACAAGCCGCCATATATGACAGATTATAATGGCAGAAATATTGATACGGCAGATCCCAATTATGATGTGAACCTGCCCACAGGTGAAACCATGTATTATCCGTTGACGCCGTTTGAGCAGGTGACAGACTTGGGACGAATGTCCGAAGAGGAATTACGGAAGCTGGAAGCTGTTTATCGGTTGGGATTGATGCGATGTGAGGGCGGCATAGCGAGAGGTTCTCTGGCAAACGGGACCTGTTTTCTGCCGGACAGCCTGGTTACAAGGGAAAAGGCGGCAAAATACTTATATTTCTGTTTTGTGCTTGGTCAAAACATTATAAAAGAAAATCATTGCACCGACTGACAGCAGAGTCGGTGTTTTTTTGTGCAAAATTGTGATGCTCTTGTTGACCTGCTGATTTGATGACAGCGATTTATGTGCTATTTCAATAAAAAATTGTTCTTTTCATTCAAAAAACTGTACTTTTCCATTGAAAGATTGAAAGAATTGTTCTTTTTCAGTTAAAAAATTGTATCTTTCTATCA
>CAMWLE010000042.1 GCA_947175015.1 uncultured bacterium | reverse complement strand
ATATTGATATGTTGGAAGCGAGGGGAGAAGCAAGGGGAAAAGAGATAGGAAAAGAAATAGGGGAGGATATGTTGACATCTCTTCTAACACAACTCTATGCACTGGGAAGAGACGCGGAAGTGAAACTGGCACTGGCAGATAAGGAAGCCAGAAAACGGATGTATCAGGAATTTAGTATTGTCAGCTAATAATTTTTCGGGTTTCCGGGTATTATTAAATGTGAACGGAATGAAGATTTTCTAAGGTCTTCTTTTAAAAACGCAAGTGAGAATGCGCTCTTTGTGCAGTGCTCTTCCAGGTTGCGGCAATCCATTGAGTGTTTGTGTCGCCGTTCTTCCGAATTTGCATCGGTTCATTCGTTGTTTGTGTCACTGAGGCGGCATTTTGGGAAGTGTGAGGATTTATACTTAGAATAATTCTTTTGTATCTTGATGTTAAGCCCATACTCCATTGATTATCGCTTGACAAATCTTCCTATATGCTTTACATTATAAATGAGAATGATTCTCAAAATATAGGACAAAACACAGGAGGATGGAAGACATATATGGCAGATTGTATTATTATTTTGATTTTAGGCGCTATTGTATTTTTCATTATACGTGGGCAGTTGCGCAGGGCTGGTCAGGCACAGAATGGCGGAGGCTGTTCGGGCTGTTCCGGGTGCGCTGGTTGTTCTGCCTGCGGCGGTCATAGTACTTGTGCAGGTGCGGACGAGAAGAAAAGGGATAAAAGTAAACAGAGGTAAGATTAGGATGAAATCGACAAAAGTAAGCAACTTTGCACCGAAGTGTAACATTTTCATAACAAAAGGACATATTTCATGTCCTTTTTTCATTTTGTATCTTTTCCTGAAAAGCGGAATATGCTATACTACATGAGAGGGTGTGAAAAGGTTTAGAAGAAATATGGCAGAGGGTAATAAACAGATAACAGGCAAACAGAAACGCAGATGGAGATTGAGACGCTGTAATGTGCAGATGTTGGTGATAACGATTGTTATGTTAGCATTGCTCAGCAGTATTTTGATTGTCAGAATGCAGAAATTAAATGAAACCATAGCTCATCTGACTGCACAGGTTGAGATGCTATCTCGTCTTGTGGAAGAAGAGCGAGCACAGGCAGCGAATTTGAGAGAAGAGCTGCAAGCAGCCGGAAGGCAAGATAGTTTCACTGCTGGGAAGGAGTCAGAGGGACAGCAGGCAGCACAAGACCAGGAAACAAAGGGGGAAGTGCAACAAACGGGACAGGGGATAAAGGATGGTGTGCAGCAAACAGCAGCCCAAGTGACAGCCATGCACAAGGTTTATCTGACCATTGATGATGGTCCAAGCAGCGTAACACAGGATATTTTGGATATTTTGAAGCAATATGGAATAAAAGCTACTTTTTTCGTAGTCGGGAAAGATGGTGAAACGGCAAAGGAAAGTTTAAAGCAGATTGTGGAAGACGGGCATACATTGGGAATGCATTCCGGCACCCATAATTACACAGAACTTTATGCTTCCATAGAAAGCTTTGCAGAAGATCTTGAAGCACAGAGAAAGTATCTATATGAGGTGACAGGGGTTACGTGTGACATATATAGATTTCCTGGAGGCAGTTCTAATACTGTGAAGACTCGTGCTGTTGATATGGCTGATTTGGCAAAATATCTTGACAGTCAGGGAATACGTTTTTTCGACTGGAATATTTCGTCCGGTGATGGGAGTAGTGTGGTGTTGCCGGTGGAGACGTTGGTGGAAAACTGTACGGCAAATATCAGCAAATATGAGACTTCTGTGATTTTAATGCATGATTCTCCGCTGAAGTCAACTACATTGGAAGCTTTGCCTAAAATCATTGAGATCATACAGGGTATGGAAGATACGGTTATTTTGCCCATTACAGATGAGACGGAGCTGGTGCAGCATATCAAATGGCAGGATGAAGAGCAGTGAGTTTTCCGGACTGCATGGTAATGAAAAATGACAGGGAGAAAAAGCGATGAATAAACAAGTAGCGGAACGATTAGCGGAGCCTGTTGTAAAAGAAATTGTAAACGCTTTGGGCAGGTGAGATATATAAAATAAGGAAAGGATGTGATAGAAATGCGCAGAGTATTGTTGAAACTGAGCGGGGAAGCGCTTGCCGGTGAGAAGAAGACCGGATTTGATGAAGAAACAGTCAAAAAAGTTGCACTTCAGGTAAAGCAATTGGTGGAGGATGGGCTGCAGGTGGGCATTGTGATCGGCGGCGGCAATTTTTGGAGGGGCAGAAGCAGTGAAAATATTGATCGTACTAAGGCAGATCAGATCGGAATGTTGGCTACGGTGATGAATTGTATTTATGTGTCTGAGATTTTCCGGTCCGTGGGAATGATGACCAGTATCCTGACCCCTTTTGAATGTGGGTCTTTTACCAAGCTTTTTTCCAAGGACAGAGCGAACCAATACTTTTCTCAGGGACAGGTGGTATTTTTCGCAGGCGGCACAGGACATCCCTATTTCTCAACAGATACCGGTGTGGTGCTTCGGGCGATTGAGGTGGAGGCGGATGTGATATTGCTTGCGAAATCTATTGATGGTGTGTATGATGATGATCCGAAGCAGAACCCGGCGGCGAAGAAGTATAGTGAGGTTACCATTGAAGAGGTAATTGCCAAAAATCTTCAGGTGGTGGACATGACTGCTTCCATTTTGGCGAGAGATAATAAGATGCCCCTGTGGGTATTTGGACTGAATGAGGAAGACAGTATAGTAAATACCATAAAGGGTAATTTTGACGGTACTAAAGTATTAGTGAGAGGTGGGTGACGTCCCCTTTTGGCGGCATGACTGGAAGCGGGAAGAAGTGCAGCAGCATGGTTGCTGTGAACATATCATTAAGAAGAAGAGAGGATAAGAAAATGGATGCCAGATTACAGCAATATGAAGACAGGATGAAGAAAGCGTATGAATTTTTGGAGAGTGATTACAATACGATTCGTGCAGGACGTGCCAATCCGCATGTTTTGGACAAGCTTCGTGTAGATTATTACGGAACTCCCACACCGATTCAGCAAGTGGGAAATATTACGGTGCCGGAAGCGCGTATCATTCAGATTGCGCCTTGGGAGAAATCATTAATCAAGGCTATTGAGAAGGCGATTATGGCTTCGGATGTGGGAATAACGCCATCAAATGACGGCAGTGTAATCCGTTTGGTATTTCCGGAGCTTACGGAGGAACGCAGGAAGGATCTGGCGAAGGAAGTCAGGAAGAAAGCAGAAGAGGGTAAGGTGGCTGTCAGGAACATCCGCAGAGACGGCAACGATGCTTTGAAGAAGCTGGGCAAGACCGAAATCTCAGAGGATGAGATTAAGCAGTTGGAAGAACAATTACAGAAGCTCACAGATAAGTATATTAAGGATATGGATGCTTTGATGGAAAAGAAATCCAAAGAAATCATGACTGTTTAATGGCAACGGTTTCGTTAAGGAGCGAGGATGAGTGAGGAATTGAAGATGCCGCGCCATGTGGCGATTATTTTGGATGGAAACGGCAGGTGGGCAAAGGCAAAGGGGATGCCGCGTAATTATGGTCATGTGCAGGGAGCGAAGACGGTGGAGGTCATCTGTGAGGAAGCCTATAAAATGGGAATCCAGTATTTGACCGTATATGCGTTTTCAACGGAAAATTGGAATCGGCCCCAGGATGAGGTGGATGCGCTGATGAAGCTTCTTCGTAATTATATGAAGACTTGTTTGAAAACGGCGGAGAAGAATCGTATGTGTGTCAGGGTATTGGGGGAAAAATCACGTCTTGACTTGGATATTCGTACCAGAATTCAGGAGTTGGAAGAGGCCACGAAGAATAATGACGGTCTTCATTTTCAAATTGCGATCAATTACGGCGGCAGAGATGAAATTGTTCGTGCATCCAGAAAAATAGCGCAAGAGGTTGCTGCCGGGCGGCTTGCGCCGGAAAATGTGACAGAAAGTACCATAAGTAATCTGTTGGACACTGCAGGAATTCCGGAACCGGATCTGTTGATTCGGACTTGTAATGAACAGAGAATTTCCAATTTTCTCTTGTGGCAGCTTGCCTATACGGAATTTTATTTTACAGAAGTTGCATGGCCTGATTTTACCAAAGAGGAATTGATAAAAGCCGTAGAAGCATATAATCATAGAAACAGGCGGTATGGCGGTTTGGAGGGATAGCCTTATGTTTTGGACCAGATTGGCAAGTGGAATTGTATTGATGCTTGTAGCCCTTACCACGATGAGTTTGGGAGGGTGGCCGCTGGCATTGATATCCTGGACTATTTCTCTGATCGCATTTAAGGAATTGACCAATGCGTTAAAATGCGGCAGTGGGTTGGAGCTATTGGGATATGCAGGGATAACAGGTTACTATCTGTTATTGTATTTTTCGGGTGGGCATACTTGGCTTTTTATGTGTATTGTGGGGGTTTTTCTGGCATTTTTGTTCGCCTATGTGATAACATTTCCCAAATATCATGCAAATCAGGTGTTGGTGGCTATGTTTGCATTTTTTTACGGCCCTGTATTGCTTTCCTTTGTATATCAGACCAGAATGACTGTCCAGGGTATCTATATGGTTTGGATGATTCTGATTAGTTCCTGGGGGTGCGATACCTGTGCTTATGTGGTAGGTAAGCTGATAGGAAAGAAAAGGATATTCCCTGTCCTAAGCCCTAAAAAGTCTCTGGAGGGTTGTATTGGAGGCGTATTGGGAACCGCATTGATTGGATGGTTGTATGGATTTTTTTTCGTGGAAAAAGCGCTTGGGGATAAAAAGATAGCCTGGGTAATTTCGGTAATCTGCAGTGTGGGAGCAGTAATGAGTATGGTGGGTGATTTGGCGGCTTCGGGGATAAAACGTAATGTGAATATTAAAGATTATGGTAAGTTGATTCCCGGCCATGGTGGGATTATGGACAGATTTGACAGCATGATTGTAACCGCACCTATGACTTATTTTCTGACGATTTTGTTGTTGGCCTGAAGATGCTTTATAATGATAAATGAGCAGCAGAAAAGGCAATTTCGGAATTTGGAGGCATTGAAAGTGAATATAATTGAGAATGTAAATGAAAGGTTGTCCTTTGACAAAGATGAAATTTGTGCTGGCGGCGAGAAAGAAATTGAAGAAATTATTCGTGTTTCACCAGTTTCTTTGCCTCAAGACTATATTGAATTTTTGAAACAGATTTCTGGGGAAGGCAGTTATGGCCCTGAATTTGAAGTGGAAGACGAAGGGTTGTCTATTTCGATTTGGAGTGCAAAAATGGCATTAGAGAAATCAGAAGAATTTAATCAGCCTTTTAACCAGGGATTTATCAGTAATGTGTGGCTATTTGGTGATGATTTAGGAGACTTGGTCTATTTCTTTGGAACAGGAAAGGACGGTTTTGGCTTGTATCGTACTTCTGCTGGTGCGTTAGGCTTTGAAAATGCAGAAAAAATCTCTGATACGCTTACAGATTTTCTTGTTAATGGTGTTGGAATTGATATTGCCACAAGCTTATAACTCATGGTTTGAAGAATTGTCAGGTGAGTGTAAATTCAGCAATCAGATGTAGGAATAGGTATTTTACTTCAATGTTTAAGCAGTGGGAACACTTTTCCGAAAAGGGAGTCTTGCGGCTCATGGGAGGTCGAATGAAGAAGATAGCAATATTGGGTTCTACCGGTTCCATTGGTACACAGACTTTGGAAGTGGTGCGGGCCAACCCGGATTGTCAGGTAGTGGCACTGGCAGCGGGAAGCAATGTGGTGAAAATGGAAGAACAGATCCGAGAATTTCATCCGTTGGTGGTGGGAATGTGGACGGAGGAAGCAGCAGCGGATCTGCGTGTACGAATAGCAGATTTGGATGTGAAAGTAGTGTCCGGGATGGAAGGATTGCTGGAAATAGCAGCAGTACCCCAGAGCCAGGTATTAGTGACAGCAATTGTGGGAATGATTGGTATCAAGCCCACAATTGCTGCGATTGAGGCAGGAAAAGATATTGCGCTGGCCAATAAGGAGACGTTGGTGACAGCGGGACATATCATTATGCCATTGGCAAGAGAATGTGGGGCTGCCATTCTGCCGGTAGACAGTGAGCACAGTGCTATTTTTCAATCCCTGTCTATGGAGGGGAGAACTCCTATAGAAGGGAGTACGCATATAGAAGGAAGTACTCCCACAAAACAAACATGTGTGGAAAAAGTACTAAAAAAACAGAATTCTATAGAGAAAATTCTTCTCACTGCATCCGGAGGGCCGTTCCGCGGCAGAACGAGGCAGCAATTAGAGGATATTCAGGTGGAGGATGCGCTGCGGCATCCCAACTGGTCCATGGGTCCTAAGATTACGATTGATTCTTCCACACTTGTGAACAAGGGACTGGAAGTGATGGAGGCAAAATGGCTGTTTGGGGTGGGGCTTGACAAGATTGAGGTGGTAGTACATCCCCAGAGCATTATACATTCCGCAGTACAATATACGGATGGCGCCATTATCGCACAAATGGGAACTCCGGATATGAAACTTCCGATTCAGTACGCATTGTTTTATCCGGAGAGAAGATACCTGAGCGGAAAAAGGGTGGACCTATTTGAGTTGGGGCAACTGACTTTTGAAAAGCCGGATACAGATACATTTCCGGGACTTGCGCTGGCATACAGGGCGGCAGAGGCAGGCGGAAGCATGCCCACAGTGTATAATGCTGCCAATGAAAAGGCTGTGGCATTGTTTTTGAAGAGAAAGATTCCTTATTTGGGGATTACGGAACTAATCGGCAAAGCCATGGATCATCATCATCTGATTGCGAATCCAACGGTGGAAGATATTTTGGCTGTGGAGCAGCAGACTTATGAATATATGCAGGAAGGATTAAGCTGTAAATGATCACGATTATTTTATTTATTGTCATATTCGGTGTGGTGGTAATAGCCCATGAATTCGGCCATTTCCTGTTGGCGAAGGCCAATGGCATTCATGTCATAGAATTTGCAGTAGGGATGGGACCTAGTATATGTTCTGTTCAAAAGGGCGGAACGAAATATTCTCTGAAATTATTCCCCATTGGCGGGGCGTGCATGTTTGAAGGGGAGGATGGATTGGCGGAAAAAGAAGGAGAACCTGGGGAAGGCTCTTTCTTGAAAGCATCGGTATGGGGACGGATTTCCACTGTGGTGGCAGGGCCGGTATTTAATTTTATCCTTGCCTTTGTTATTGCTTTTATTATGGTAAATATGACAGGAATCATCGCGATCAGAGATCCCATTGCGACACAAATATCAGAAGGCGGCGGTGCAGAGGCAGCAGGACTTCAGGATGGGGACAGGATTATCTCTATCAATGGGGAAAAGTTGAGATTGTACCAGGAGATATCTCTGTATATGCAGGCAACCTATCGGGGCGGTGATCTGGAGGTGGTCTATGAGCGGGATGGTGTCAGGAATAAGACTATGCTGACGCCTCAATATGATGAAGCCTCCGGAATATATCTGCTGGGAGTCATGAATGCTGATTTTGTGTCACCGAAAGGTTTTGAAACATTGAAATATGCCTGGTATGAAATGCGCTATTCCGTAAAGGCAACTTATAAGAGTCTTGCGATGATGCTGCAGGGAAGGGTAAGCCGCCAGGATGTGGCGGGACCTGTGGGTATTGCGGTAAATGTGGTAGGAAAGACTTATGATGAAGCCAAGGATTATGGCTGGCAGAGTGTTTTGTTGAGTATGCTGAATATTACGTTGATGCTGTCGGTGAATCTGGGTATCCTGAACCTGCTTCCTATCCCTGCCCTTGACGGCGGAAGGCTGGTATTTTTACTGGTGGAGATTTTCCGTGGGAAACCAGTACCGCCGGAGAAGGAAGGTATGGTTCATTTTGTAGGATTGATGTTTTTTATGGTTTTAATGGTAGTTGTATTCTTTAATGATCTGGCGAATATTTTCATGAAATAAGTGGGGACGCAAGATAAATGCAGAACCATTACTGATTTTATCACTGCCGTCACAGGGTATGTCTGAAATCGCTCCATGCCCTGTGGTGTGCATCTTTAAGATATATCTTTCTTCAAGACACATCTTCGGAATCCGGGTACTCGCTTTTTCGTGGCGGACGGACATGTTTTATCATATCTTCTTCACAAGCACCGTATTTTTCATAATTCATTTTCCCTTCCCGCAATGTTAAACCGTGATTTGCACCTGAAGGGATATCCAATAATTTTTCTTCCGGAATATTCTCATATTTCACATAGACAGAGTATATGGATTCGGCATTTTTGTCGAAGATAAGGTAGGCATCATCCTCCCAAAAGCACACAGGGCAAATATCAAATTCTGCTCGTGTTGATAAGGTGAGATAGCCGCAGCATAAGCATTTGTATTTCATAAATTCCTCCAATTGGAAAGTTCATATTCTGTAACAGTTCAGCCATGCCATTCATAAGCTGCCGGATTGTCCATTTCCGGTTCTTAAATTGTATCATATCACATTTGTATATTTCAAGATGGATCATCAGCCAAATAAAAGGAAAAGAGGTATTGCTATGGAATTATTATCAGCGTGTTATTATCAGCAGGGCGGGAATAACGTTTCATTGTTGCTGCAAAAGTATCGTTACAGACAGGTACAGATATTGTTTACCTGTATCTGTGCAGGAACGGGAAAGAGTGCAGGCAGGGCAGGGGGCTATATGTCAGAACAAATGCTGCAATGGTTCCGGAAGTTGTATTTCAAAGAGTTATTTCGCAATCCGGAAAAGAGTATGAACCGGCTGGAAGAGGGTCTGTGGGAAGTGATTCGTCGGACTGACGGGGAATTGGAGCACAGTAAAATCATGGAAGAGAAGAGGAAAGTGGATTTGGCGGGAATTTTCTGTATTGAGAACAGGTATGTAATGCTGTGGCGGGGAGCAGGACGCGTTTGTTTGGTGAATACGGCATTTGGCCGTGTGCATATTCAACATATAAGCAGGGACAGCAGGGATAAGGAAGGCAGGGACAGAGAGGGCACAATGGTTATGGAACAGGGAATTCTGCAGCCGGATATTGCAGTGTTGTTTTCCATGGAATCTTTTTATCAGTATGTGACGGAAGAGATGATACGAGATGGATTGGCTGTGAGAGAAGTGGTAACGGAAGAACAGATGTACAGGCATATCAGAGAATTGGGAAAAGAAGGAGAAAGACTTGGCGGTGTGGATATGGGAGCGGTATTATTGAGGACACGGTGAGAAAGACGACTGGAGTTATGGGGGAATGAGATGAAAAAGCAGAATCGGAGGCCGGACGAAAAAGGCTGGAAGGTCGGTTCGCATATGAGGAGGTTGCTATATGGAATATAATGAGAGAGAACAGAGGATGTGGGCGCAATCGGTGTTGGCAGACAGGGGATATATCTGCCTGAAGCTGGCAGGAAAAGGAGCATTTTCCAGAGTCTATTGTCTGGAAGATGAAATGGATGGCAGAATATATGCTTGTAAAGTCAGCGAACAGGTTAAGTTGCTGGAACAGGAAGCCGGGATTATGTCAAAATTGCAGCATCCATTGTTTACAAAATGTTTTGGATTGTGGCAGGAGGCAGGGAAGGGATTCCTGCTGATGGAATATGTACCTGGAAGTAATGTGGAGGAAATGCTGAGAAGAAGGAAGCGTTTTTCTGTAGAACAGGCACTTCGTATAGGAATGGAGTTGGCGGAGGGGCTTCGGGCACTTCATGAAGGTCAGGAAGCATTTGTATTTCGCGATATAAAACCTGAAAATATGATAATGGGGCAGAATGGCATCGTGAAACTAATTGATTTCGGATGTGCCTGTGCATTGGGGAAAAAAGCGGCTTCCCGGGCAGGGACGCCAGGTTTCGCCGCGCCGGAACAAATGCAGGGGGAAGGAGTTCCCACAGCCGCTTGTGATGTATATGGGTGGGGACAGACAATGAAGGCGCTGCTGGGGATGGCGGAAAGTAATATTATATTACAGGATGTTTCAGACAACGTAAATCGGAAATGGGCAGCGAAGAAGTTAAAAAAGACAGAAACGGCAGGAAAAGCAGAGAAAGAAGAAAAAAGAGAAGAGATAGGAAAAGCTGCCTGGGATAGTTGGATAGGCCAGGGGGATGGACAGGGAAGAAAGGTGAGAAAACAACTGTGCCATATTTTGGAAGCATGTACAAAGGGGGAAGCTTCTGAACGCATACCCGATATGCGGGGAGTTATGGCGGCGCTGATGCCATTCATGTCATTGTGTGTGGAAAACGGGGATAAGAGGAACAATAGAAAGTCTTTTTATTTTCAAAAAGGAATGGTATGTGAGAAAAATATTATAATAATACAATTGTGAAAAATTTCTACGAATAGCTTGATGTTTGTCTAATGATTCAGTATACTAATGATAAAGTATAAAGAAAAGGAGAGGTTGCTATGCGTTTTTTTATTGATACTGCCAAGGTTGAGGACATTAAGAAGGCAAATGACATGGGAGTGATCTGTGGTGTCACCACGAATCCTTCTCTGATTGCGAAGGAAGGAAGAGTATTTGAAGAGGTGATCGCAGAGATTGCTTCCATAGTTGATGGCCCTATCAGCGGCGAAGTAAAGGCTACTACAGTGGATGCGGAAGGCATGATCCGCGAGGGGAGAGAAATTGCTAAAATTCATCCCAATATGGTGGTGAAGATTCCAATGACAGTGGAAGGATTGAAGGCATGTAAGGTGTTATCTGCTGAGGGCGTTAAGGTGAATGTGACATTGATCTTCACTGCAAATCAGGCGTTGTTGGCAGCTCGTGCAGGTGCAGCCTTTGTTTCGCCCTTCCTGGGACGTCTGGATGATATCAGCCAAAGAGGGGTTGATCTGATACGTGAAATTGCAGATATTTTTGCGGTGACAGATCTGGATACGGAAATCATTGCAGCAAGTGTACGTAATCCCGTTCATGTGACAGATTGCGCACTGGCAGGTGCGGATATTGCCACAGTGCCGTATGCTGTTATTGAACAGATGGTGAAGCATCCGTTGACTGACGCTGGTATTGCCAAGTTCCAGGCCGATTACAGAGCTGTATTTGGTGAATAATGCCAAGTGAACAAGTTCGCTTTGTACAGGCATTCTTTGCATTGATTGTATGTGTCTCTGCAAGAGGTACGACGGCTTCTTCCGGGTTGCGGTCGTTTCCGGCGGCATGACTGGAAATGTGAAATCCTGTGGACATAAAGAGACCAGAGCAAAATTTGCTCTGGTCTCTGGCATGAAAACAGGTTTTCAGGCACGAAGTGCCATGGGCTTGGTAGCCCTGAAAAATTGCTGCCTGCGTTTATTTCATCTGCTCTTCCTGCTTTCTGATCATACGACGAACCATTTCGCCGCCGATAGAACCGGCTTCGCGGGAAGTCAGATCGCCATTGTAGCCTTCCTTAAGGTTTACACCCAGCTCGGATGCTACCTCTGTTTTAAAACGATCCATTGCTGCCTTTGCTTCAGGCACCTCTACTCTATTGCTTCTGTTTCCTGACATTTCTTTTTCACCTCCGTTTATTATAAACTATTTATCTTCAAGATAAGTGCCGCCCGCACTTTACCTTGAAGATTCAAGATTAAGTGTTTCGCCGCGACTTATCTTGGTCTTAGTATGACCTGACAGAAAGAAAATATGTTGGAAACTTTTAGGGAATTTTTTGTGATTTAAAAGTATGATTTGAGATTGCAGTCTTGTGTGATATGTTGTAAAATAAAATAGAAAAAATATATTATTTATAATGAAAGAAGAGATGTAGCTTAAATTCATCAAAGTAATAGAAAGTAAGGAGGCATTATCATGAAGTACAAAGCATTGTTGGTGGGGAAAAACGGTTCTGTGATCAGTGATTTTTTTGCTCAGATGGATGATGACTTCGAGGTTTTGACTACTTCGGATCGCTATGGAGATATCCTGGGGCATATCAAATATTTTCTGCCGGATGTCTTTGTTTATTGTATTGCAAACGAAACAAGGGATACTATGATGCGGATGGTCAATATCAAAATCAAGTTATCTGAGTTCAGAATTCCCTTTGTAGTGTTCGGCTCGGAAGATGAGTGTGCGGAATTTAATCGCATTGCCATCAATGTAGCGGATCTGACGCTTGTGAAACCTATGTCTGCAGCCACGATACAGAAAAAAATTTACAAATATCTTGATGGACACCAACCGGCAAGCAAAAAAGCAAACGACGCACAAGAGGGATTTGTTTTCCCGGAAGACTCTCCTTTTAGGAAGAAATCTCCGGTGGCAGGCGCCTTGTTTGAGGAGGATGGATATGGTCAGGAAGAGAGTGACTTGAAACCTCTTAAGCCGCAGCGCAAACATATTCTGGTAGTGGATGATGCGCCTATGATGCTGAAGACCATCAAGGAACAGCTCCGCAACGATTTTGATATTGCAACGGCTGTCAACGGGGGAATTGCTTTAAAATTTTTGGAAAAGAAAAAGACGGATCTCATTTTGCTGGATTTTGAGATGCCTGTGGAAAACGGGCCTGCCGTGTTGGAAAAATTGCGTGCTAATCCGGCAACCAGAGACATACCGGTAGTCTTCCTGACCGGAGTATCTGACCGGGAGAAAATTCAGGAAGCGCTTGTTTTAAAACCTCAGGGGTATCTTTTGAAACCGATTGACCGTGAAAAGCTCCTGGAAGTGATTCACAAGGTCATTGGGTAAACAGTATAGGGGATTTCATAATGATATGTAGTATAGATTGTGGTGAGTAATGATAGAAGAGAGGACTAAATGATGGAAAAAGATGATGTGCTGATGCTGACGGATCTGATTGACATTGAAATGTTGCAGCGGATTCAGAATGATTTCTCTGAGATGACAGGAATGGCCTCTGTAATCATAAATGAAGAGGGAGAAATGGTGACAGAAGGATCAAAGTTCACGGAATTATGCGGTGGGATTATCAGAAAATCACCTATCGGCTGTGAACGTTGCAGCAAATGTGACAGATTGGGACTGCAAATAGCGGTAGAAGAAGGCAAGCCAACATTGTATACCTGTCATGCAGGTCTGACAAATTTTGCAATTCCCATCATGGCAGGAGATAGGCCGGTAGGCTGTTTTATCGGCGGACAGATATTGATGAAAGAACCGGATCCGGAACTTTTACATCAGGTGGCGACTGAAATTCAGGTGGATACGCAAGAATGTCTGGATGCTGCAAAGAAGATTATTATCAAGGAACAGAAAGAAGTGGATAATGCCCTTGAGATTATAGCCATCATTGCAGATATTTTGTCCGATATGGCATACAATAAAAATCTTGTCTATCGTGCGAATATCGAAGTGGCCAAGTCAATGAATATGAAGTCAGATTTTCTGGCAAATATGAGTCATGAGATCAGAACTCCTATGAATGCAGTGATTGGTATGGCGGAAATGGCACTGCGTGAGGAATTGCCGCCTGCAGCCAGGGAATATATCAACCAAATCAAAGAGGCAGGAAAATCTCTGCTGACGATTATTAATGATATCTTGGATTTCTCTAAAATTGAATCTGGTAAAATGGATATTATTCCGGTGGATTATGAGCCTATGTCCATGGTGTATGATGTGGCGAACATTGTGCAGACCAGGCTGAAAGAAAAGGATGTGGAGCTGGTGCTGGAAGTGGCGCCCAATTTGCCCAATAAACTCTTTGGCGATAATATCAGAATCAAGCAGATTTTGTTAAACCTTGCCAATAACGCGGCAAAGTTCACCTCTAAGGGAGAAATTGTCCTGAAAATGGATTATGCGAAAATATCCTCCAGAGATATTGAGATGCATGTGTCTGTCAAGGATACTGGAATTGGCATTAAGCAAGAGGATATGGCGCGGCTGTTCCAGTCGTTTCAACAGGTGGACAGCAAACGGAATCGTAATATTGAGGGTACGGGGCTTGGACTTGCCATATCAAAACAGCTTTTGACTTTGATGAATGGTAATATCTGGGTGGAAAGCGAGTATGAAAAGGGGAGCCAGTTTTCCTTTATCCTGCCTCAGGAGATAGTAGATGAGACGCCTTGTATCACAGTGAAGGAACCGGAAGGTCAGGTGATGGCGGGATTGATTTCCAATCCCTATGTCAGGGACAGCCTGAGCGCCGATGCTGTCAAGTTGGGCGTGGGATACATATCATTGCAGTCATGGAGGGATCTTAATGTGCTTCAGAAGGAAAGCAGTGGTAAGAAGGTATTTCTTTTTGTAGAATATCCGCTGTTTTCCGAAGTGGTGGAGCAATATATCAGGAATCATCCGGATGTGACAGGAATTCTGCTGATCAATTTTTATGATCATGTGAAGTATGACATTCCCAATCTGATGGTTATGAAAAAACCTCTCTTTGTCTTAAATCTTGCAATGATATTAAATGGAGAAGAGCTGCATTTTGATGATGATGACGTGGATAAAATGTTTGAATTTGTGGCGCCGGAAGCGGAAGTACTGATCGTGGATGATAATGCGGTCAACCTGACGGTTGCGGAAGGGCTTCTGGAGCCTTTGAAAATGAAGATAGATACGGCGCTCAGCGGTAAAGCGGCAGTGGATAAAATTACCAAGTGTCATTATGACATTGTATTTATGGACCATATGATGCCGGAATTGGATGGGGTGGAAACCACTCATATTATACGACGTTTTCATCCGGAATATAATGATGTGCCGATTATAGCTCTGACAGCAAATGCGGTTGACGGGACGAAGGAAATGTTCTGTCGGGAAGGGATGAATGACTTTGTTGCCAAACCCATAGAGATTCGGATGTTGGTATCGAAGGTAAAACAATGGCTTCCGCCGGAGAAGATTCAGAGGGTAGTGGGAGGCAAGGGCCGCAGGAAAATAGACGGGAACAGCAATATTGAAGTTGGCGATTTGGATGTATCTTTTGCGTTGAAATTCCTGGGCAGTGAAGATTTGTTCTGGACTGTATTGAAAGTATATTATCGTTCCATTGAAAAGAAGGCGGAACTGATCAAATCATTGGAAGAGCAGGAAGACTGGCCGGGATTTACCATAGAAGTGCATGCACTGAAAAGTTCATCCAAACAAATCGGCGCCATTTCTCTGTCTGAAAAAGCGGCGGCATTGGAAAAAGCGGGAAATGCAAGGGATTCGGAATTTATACATAAACGTACAGACGAGATGTTGCTGCAATATGTAGGATATCAGACTATGTTGGAGCCATTCTGCGCGGAAAAGGCGGAAACAGAAGGCAAGGAAGAGGCTCCTGTTGAAAAGCTTCAGGGATTTTTCGCAGAAATGAGAATAGCGTTGGAAGATCTGGATATGGATAAAATGGAAGAAGTAATCCAGGATATGAAGCAGTATGGCTATGTGGGATGGCAGGGAGAACTGTTTGAACAATTAAAGATTGCAGTGGAAGAAGTTGAGGTTGATGACTGCGAAGCGGTTATTCATCAGTGGGAAAGCAGATTAAATATTTGAAAGAGGGACTTTTATAAAAAATGAAAGTAATCAGCAAACAGAGAAACAGCAGAATGTGTGTGGTCTGCGGCATGGATAATCCCATTGGTTTTCGGGCACAGTTTTACAACATGGAAGATGGCAGTGTTGTGACTCCCTTTCGATATCAGGAAGAGCATCAAAGCTTTCCCCAGAGGGTACATGGGGGACTCATCGCCACTATGCTGGATGAACTGGGGCTGCGCGCCATGTGGACGAAATCTTCGGAAGATGTCTTTGGTGTCACGATGTCCATGGATGTGAAATACAGGAAACCTGTGCCCTATGGTGAAGAACTGCTGGGCAGGGGAATCGTGGTGAAAGATACGCCCAAATTTGCGGTGATCAAATCGGAGATTATGGACAGGAAGGGCATTTTCCTTGCGAATGCAGAGGTAAAATATATCAAACTGGAAGTAGAACAAATCGTGCAGGATGTGAATCCTCATGAGGAAATGTGCTATCTGATAGAAGATGGAGTGACAGAGATTTTATTTTAAGAAAATTTTATGGAAAAACTATCCATTGTGTGATATAATAATTTTATTGTTACACATTTATCTCTGCCATTTCAGTTGCCGTGAGGTGGTTCTCTGCGGCTTTTTCAAGAGGTGTTATAAGAACTTAAAACTATAAAAGGAAAGAAAGAGAGGCGTAAAAGTGGAACTTAGAACAGCAGTATCCCCAAGAGATGTGAAGCATTATACCACAGAGCGGCTGAGGGAAGAATTTCTGATTCAGAACCTTTTTGTGCCAGGTGAGACTAAACTGGTATACAGCCACATTGACAGAATTATTACAGGCGCGGCCGTACCTACGCAACCTATTACTTTGACAGCGGGAGATGAGCTTCGGGCAGAGTATTTCTGTCAGAGAAGAGAATTGGGTGTGATCAATATCGGAGGCGCAGGAACCATTACCGTTGACGGAAAGGTATACAAGGTGGGGTTCAAGGAGGCCATGTACATTGGCATGGGTTCTAAGGATATCGTTTTTGCAAGTGATGATGTATCCCATCCGGCAAAATTTTATATGAATTCGGCGCCTGCCCATAGAACCTGTCCTACGGTGCTGATCAAACCGGAAGGGACACCGGAAGAAGGCGTTGTCATTGTAAAGGATGAGAATAAAGTGGAGCTTGGTTCCCTGGAGGATGCAAACCACAGAGTTATTTGCAAGTATATTCTTCCCGGACAGGTAGAGAGCTGCCAGTTGGAGATGGGCATGACCAAGTTGGAACCCGGCAGTGTGTGGAATACAATGCCCTGTCATACCCATGACAGACGTATGGAGGTATATCTGTATTTTGAAATGCCGGAGGATGCTTTTGTGATGCACTACATGGGGGAACCCAATGAGACACGTCATATTGTTATGAGAAATGAAGAGGCAGTGATTTCGCCAAGCTGGTCCATCCATTCCGGATGCGGTTCCAGGGCATATACTTTTATCTGGGGTATGGTGGGCGAGAATCAGGATTTTGATGATATGGACGGCGTGGCAATGAAGGATCTGATGTAAGTGCAGCGTCTTCCCGGTTTGCGGTGGTTCATGGATTGTCGGCGTCTCTGTAAGAGATATTACTGCCGTTTGCGGCAGTTGGGAAATGTGGAATGTCTCATCGGAAGATGAATGACAGTGCCGTTGTGGAGAACAGGAAGTTACTGCCTGTATGTGATTCGGACAGCAGATATTTGGATGTCCAAATCGGCAGCAAGGCAGAATAATCAATAGAAAGAAAAGGAGAAATGAACATGTCAGAATTTACGAACTTCTCATTGGAGGGAAAGGTAGCACTTGTTACAGGTGCATCTTATGGAATCGGTTTCGCAATTGCTTCCGCATATGCCGAGGCTGGCGCAACCATTTGTTTTAATGATATCAAGCAGGAGCTGGTGGACAAGGGGCTGGCTGCTTATGCTGAAAAAGGCATTAAGGCGCATGGCTATGTATGTGATGTGACAAATGAAGAAGCAGTAAATGCTTTGGTTGCACAGATTGAGAAAGAGGTAGGCGTGATTGATATCCTGGTGAACAACGCAGGTATCATCAAGAGAATCCCTATGACAGACATGACTGCAGAACAGTTCAGACAGGTTATTGATGTAGACCTGAATGCACCGTTTATCGTATCCAAGGCTGTGATTCCTGCCATGATTAAGAAGGGACATGGTAAGATTATCAACATCTGCTCTATGATGTCCGAGCTTGGCCGTGAGACGGTATCCGCATATGCTGCTGCAAAGGGCGGTCTGAAGATGCTGACAAGGAATATCTGTTCCGAGTATGGCCAGTACAATATTCAGTGTAACGGCCTTGGGCCCGGCTATATTGAGACACCCCAGACAGCGCCTCTGCGTGAGCTTCAGCCGGATGGAAGCAGACATCCTTTCGATCAGTTCATCTGTGCTAAGACACCTGCAAATCGTTGGTTAAAGCCTGAAGAATTGACAGGCCCTGCTGTGTTCCTGGCTTCCGAGGCATCCAACGCTGTGAACGGACATATTCTCTATGTGGATGGCGGTATTCTGGCTTATATCGGAAAGCAGCCTGAGTAAGCGGCATTGCTGTAATGGCAGTATTGGGTATCTGATTTGATGCAGGGCAATGTGTAACCGGTATCGAATCAGAAAGGGCGGTGTCCCTGTGGATGGTGAATCCAATAAATATGCAATTAGATTCAAATCATTGACAGTCCGGCATGGTTTGTGGTAACCGGTGTTGGACTGTCATAAGTAAATAATAGGTTACTGGCGGCGGAATGAACCAATGTCATTAACTTAAGGCGTTTTATTTCGTGCTGTTCGATGGTACAGATGAATCATTCAGGGTTTTGGATGCTGTTTACAGGGCTGAGATTGCTTAAGTGAATGACATTGGGAATGAACAGTAACAATAAAAGTTCGGAGGTGAAATAATCCATGAAAATAGCATTGATCAATGAAAACAGCCAGGCAGCGAAAAATGAGTTGATTTGCGCCACTTTAAAAAAGGTAGTTGAACCCATGGGACACGAGGTGTTCAATTACGGCATGTGTGGTGCGGAAGATCCCAATTCCCTGACCTATGTACAAAATGGTATTCTGGCGGCAGTTTTGTTGAATTCCGGTGCGGCTGATTATGTAATTACCGGCTGCGGTACAGGTGAGGGGGCTATGCTTGCCTGTAATTCCTTCCCCAGGGTATTATGCGGACATATTGAATCTCCCCTGGATGCGTATCTGTTTTCACAGGTAAATGATGGTAATTGTGTGGCACTTCCTTTTGCCGAGAATTTTGGCTGGGGCGGTGAGCTGAATTTACAGTATATTTTTGAGAAATTGTTCTGTGCGCCCGGTGGCGGCGGGTATCCTCCTGAAAGGGTAGAGCCTGAACAGCGCAATAAAAAAATTCTGGATAAAGTGAAAGAAGTTACCCATACTGATATGGTGACCATACTGAAGAATCTTGACAGGGAGCTGGTAAAAGGTGCCTTGTCCGGTGCAAAGTTCCAGGAATATTTTGCTGCCAACTGCAAATGCGATGAGATTGCGGCTGCTGTGAAAGAAGTACTGGCATAATGCGGAGTAAGTGCAGCGGGACAGTGCTGTTTCTTTGGAGGGGCTGTCAGAGGCATGTAGGACGGAACCGCCAACTGCAAAGGGTTGGTATGGATCTGGTATGAAATTATAGTATGGAAATTTTATTGTAGTTGAAAGCATATTTGTATATGCAGAAAGAGGAAAAAATGAACGCAATATTAGAGCAAATCAGTAAAATCGGTATTGTGCCCGTTGTCAAGATAGACAGGGCTGAGGATGCAGGTCCTCTGGCAAAAGCTCTGTGCGCAGGCGGACTTCCCTGTGCGGAGGTGACTTTCCGTACCAGTGCAGCGGCTGAGGCTATCAAGATCATGACCACGGAATTCCCTAATATGTGTGTGGGGGCAGGTACAGTGCTGAATGCGGAGCAGGTTGACGCGGCAGTGGCAGCAGGCGCGAAATTCATCGTCAGCCCCGGTCTGAATCCGAGAACAGTGAAATATTGTATCGAGAAAAATGTACCTATTACACCCGGTACATCAAGTCCTTCTGATATTGAGCAGGCCATTGAGCTGGGGCTGGATGTGGTGAAATTCTTCCCGGCAGAGCAGTCCGGCGGACTTGCGAAAATCAAAGCTATGGCGGCTCCTTATGTAAATATGAAGTTTATGCCTACCGGCGGTATCAATGCCAAGAATCTGACTTCTTATCTTGATTTTAACAAGATTATTGCCTGCGGCGGTTCCTGGATGGTTCCCGGTGACCTGATTAATGAGGGGGCATGGGACAAGATAGAGCAGTTGACAAGAGAGGCAGTTCAGACCATGTTAGGCTTTGAACTTGCGCATATCGGTATCAACACGGCGAATGAAGAAGAAGCTCTTAAGGCAGCAAATCGTTTTGCGTTATTATTTGGTATGACTGCCAAAGTCGGCAACAGTTCTGTTTTTGCCGGAACTGCAGTGGAAGCGATGAAGTCTCCTTTCAAGGGTACCAATGGACACATTGCTATCAGGACGAATTATATTGAGAGGGCTGTGAATTATCTGAGCACTGTTCTGGGGGTTGCATTCGAGGAACCCAAGAAGGATGACAATGGTAAATACAAAGCAATCTATCTGCAGGAAGAAATCGGCGGTTTTGCCGTACATTTGGTTCAGAAATAATAATGTCAGAAAAATATCAGAACAATGATATAAGAAAGGATAAGATAAACAATGGCAAAAGTAGTTACCATGGGTGAGATTATGCTGAGATTATCCACCCCCAATTTCGAGAAATTTATTCAGGCAGACGAGTTTGATGTGTGCTACGGCGGCGGAGAAGCAAATGTGGCTGTATCTCTGGCAAACTATGGACATGATGCTGAATTTGTTACGGCTGTTCCCAACAATGAGATTGGTGAATGTGCGGTGGCTGCACTGAGAAAGTATCATGTGGGTACGGAACATATTGCAAAGTGCGGCGAAAGGCTTGGTATCTATTTCCTGGAGAGCGGATGTTCCATGAGACCTTCTAAAGTAGTTTATGACAGAGCGCATTCATCTATTTCCACAGCAACGGCTGCAGATTTTGATTTTGACGCTATTTTTGAAGGTGCGGACTGGTTCCACTTCACCGGAATTACACCAGCAGTATCTGACAGTGCGGCAGTATTGACAGAGGAAGCTTTGAAGGCTGCCAAGAAGCATGGCGTTAAGGTTTCCGTGGACCTGAATTTCCGTAAGAAATTGTGGTCTTCCGAGAAGGCACAGAAGGTTATGAAGAACCTGATGCAGTATGTGGATGTATGTATCGGAAATGAAGAAGATGCAGAACTGGTATTGGGCTATAAGCCGGGTAAGACCGATGTGACCAGCGGAGATCTGGAGTTGGATGGTTACAAGTCCATTTTTGAGCAGATGGTAGCGGATTACAATTTTGAATATTGCATTTCCTCTCTGCGTGTCAGCCATTCTGCATCCGATAATGGCTGGTCGGCATGTATCTATTCCAGAGAATCCAAGGAATTCTATCATTCCAAAGAATACAGCATTCATCCCATCGTTGACCGTGTCGGCGGCGGAGATTCCTTTGCAGGTGGTGTGATCTGCGGTATGTTGGATGGCAAGGATTTCAAGTCAGCACTGGAATTCGGTGTGGCTGCTTCCGCATTAAAGCATACCATTCCCGGAGATTTCAACCTTGTATCCAGAAAAGAAGTTGAAACCCTGGCAGGCGGAGATGCTTCCGGACGTGTACAGAGATAAGAAGACTTTGGAACAAAACCCCCTCCCATTCGGGAGGGGGTTTTATTAGAATTATTTACGCTCAGCAGTAAAGAATACAAAGAAAAGATCGCCCGTGGTATCATTATCAAATTCTTCCAGATAGGAGATATTGAAATCGCTCTTGCCTTCCGGTACTTCAAAGATCAGCAAGCCGGTTCTGGTTTCGTTTATTGCCAGTGTATACTCGTAAGGGAGTACGTTCTCGCCAATGGTATCCGTGGACTCTGCATAATAAGTAATAGGAACATCAAAGGCATCTTCTGCCGTATCACCCCATTGTACCTGGAAATCAGTGTCGAACATGGGAAGACTACTTTTGGTGGTATTCTTAATGGTCATCTCTGCAACCAGCAATTCGTTTCCTTCCTGAGGAACATAATTCTCATATTGGCTGCAAACATATGCACTATTGATAGTGAAATCAAAGAAATAAGTGTGCATAGTGTCATTTAAGTTACCCTCTGCATAACCATCTTCATCAGGATAGCCTGCTGCGGGGCTGGATGAACCGGAACCATCGCTGGACGCCGGCGTACCACAACCTACCAATGCGACTGCCATAACTGCAGCTAAGAAAAGTGAAGCAATTTTTTTCATGTTAATTTTCCCTCCATTTTATAAACTTTATTCTTTTTTATTACAAGCATACATATGATGATAGCACATTTCATGAAAAAGGGCAATTTCATATTATACAAAAATGAATTAAAAAAACTTAAGAAATTGGACAACTTGCCCTGTTATCAGGAATCACATATCAAAATTCTGAGGCTGCAAGGTATAGGGTTCAGGAATTTCCAAGGCATGTATAATGGAACAGATCATAGAAATCTTAATATTTTGATAGGATACATTTAGGATACTTTTAAGATACATGGGCATTGTAGTGTGTTATTATGCTTTAATACAGAAAAAGCAAAATGCAATGCAGCCGGAAGGGATTGTTATGAAAAGATAGGTTGGGAGAAAGTATATCATCCGGCGAAGTATTGCGGAATGGAGGTAACAAGATGATACAAGGGAAAAGAGGGCTGGTGGCAATTCTATGTGCCACACTTTTGGCCGGGCTGTGTGGCTGTGGAAAGCAGGATGCGGGAATGGATGACATGGTAGAACCTGTGAAGGGCAGATATGTGGAGAGTCAGGAAGCATTGCCGCAGGAATTACAAGATTGGACGATAAAGCAGGTATTTACTGTAAATGATGAACTGCATTTGTTGGCGGCGAAACAGCAGGAGGAGAAAACGATTCTGAGAGAATGGGCCAAGCAGGAGAGTGGGTTTATGGATGTAACTCAGGATTGGTTGGCATCGTTGGAGTTGAACTGTGAGGACTGGGTGGAGGTAAAGTTTTTGCAGGGTGAGAGTGGTGTGCAATATCTCTTTGCCAGGTATGTCACAGAGGGAAATTATACAGGGCATCTCTGGCGTGGAGAAGGGGCAGCGGCAGAAGAAATCACCCCGGAAAAATGGACAGTGCCCGACGAGCAATGGGGAAGTTATGAATACATTCTGGGTGTGGAGGCGTTGAATAATGGCACATTGGTGACTTATTCTTATCAATCCATGGATATCTTGCAAGGGGAGGATGGCAGTCTGCTGGGAAGTGAACCCTTGACAACCCATTATGGAGAAAATCTAATAGGGGATGGCGAAAGTGTGTATCTCTGTTTGATGGATGAATCAGGAGGCCTTTCCGTTGCCGGAATTGAAAAGCGCAAGGATGGCAAAGAAGATAATGCTGAGATAATCTCTGTTCCAAAAAGTTCTGAAAGTACATTTTTAACTGCTCTAAAAGGGGGTATTTTGATTGTTGCAGGCGGAGAGGGAATTTATCGCTATCAGCCGGAGCTTGCGGATTGGGAGAAGTTGTTGGATGGCATGGAGACAGATTTTAGTCTTACAGGGTGTTGGTGTGTGGGTATGACTGCATTAACTGACGGCACGATTTATGCCTTGTTCCAGGAATCAGGCGGCGGGGTAAAATTGAATAAGTATGAGTTTGATCCGGAAGCAGTGATAGAGGTAAAAGAGACGCTGAAGTTATATACGGTGCATGACAGTTATCTGTTGAATCAGGCAGCCGCAATGTATCATAGAATACATCCGGAGGTACTGATCTCGATTGAGTATACTTATCCCAGGTATTACTATGATGAAGCAGATTATAATGCCGTATATCAGGAATTGAATACAAAGCTTATGGGAGACGAGGCACCGGATATTCTGGTGATGGATCATCTGAATATGGATTCCTATGCCGGAAAGGGACTGTTGGTAGATATCAATGATGTGGTAGAACCATTAGAACAAAGCGGAGCACTGCTTTCCAATATCACCGGAAGCTATGTAAAGGAAGATGGCAGCAGATATATTGTGCCGCTGCAATTTGGATTCTATATTGTGGCAGGCAGGGATATTTCAGTGGAAAATATGGAATCCCTGGAGAGTATGGCGGATTTCCTGTCAAAGCAGGATTACAGTTATCTGGGGGATCAGACAGTCAGTGAGTTGGTGGATAAATTTTATCCTCATTTCTGCAATGACATTGTTCAAAATAAGCAGTTGAATCAGGAGGTATTAGGACAAACGCTGGAATATCTGAAAGCAATCGCGGATAACAGCGGGATGGTAAGTACGCGGGGAAAAGAAGAGAGATGTTTTAATATGTGGGATCTGCCTGATCAGGGTAAGCTTGCTTTTGAGGAGGCAGACGGTTTCAAGGGATGTTTGTTCCCCATAGCCATTGTGGATTATATCAAAGGTGACTTTACAGCTTTTGAAAACAGTTTTATTCCTTCGGTACAGGTGGGAATCTGTGCAAAAAGTGAGTATATAGAGACTGCCAAGGATTTTCTTCGGTTCGCCCTTTCTGAAGAAATTCAGGATACGGATTATTATAGCGGTTTTGCTGTAAATCTTGCATCCCTGGAAAAGCAATCCACACAAGACCGCTCTGAAGCTGAGGCGGAGACAGCTATCGTAGTGGATGGGGCATATGAGGTATTTCAGATTAAGAACTATTCTCAGGAGACAGCAGAAAAGCTGCTGGCACTCTGCAAGAGCTTGCAGCAGCCTGTTAAGGAAGACAGCAAGATACGGGAGGTATTGATAGAAGCCCTGGAGGGATATCTGAATGGAAGTCGGTCTAAGGAAGAAACATTGCAACAGATAGAAGGCGGGCTGAAAATGTATTTGGCAGAATAAGAGGGCAAAAATACAGAGGGTTGAATACATGAAAGTTTGTCGCGGTTGACAGGCTCCGTTCTATCCTGAGTTATGAACACCTGAAGGGCATTTAGATGCTTTCAGGTGTTCGTTTTTTGAGATATTTTTGAGGGTGCATTTTGCCTGCAACCTAATGCGCAAAAAACGCGAAACCTAACAACCAGTGTTCTGTTTCGCGCTATTAGATACGAAAAACGGCGCGAAACCTGAACCGCTTGTGTTCTGCTTCGCGCCTTCTGATGCGGAAGATGGGACTTGAACCCACACGATGTTGCCATCACAAGATCCTTAGTCTTGCTCGTCTGCCAGTTCCGACACTTCCGCAAGCACATCATGCAAGTATCATCATATCATCTCCTGCAACAAATGTCAATTCTTTTTTGAAATATTATAAAATTATTTCAATGAAAATATTTAGAGGCTTTCTTCCTGTTCCGTTGTGAGAGGTACTTTCGGCTCTGTGTCGTCCTTGATCACAATGTTTAGCTGGAAGTCAAAGGGGTTCGCTGTCTGTTTGCCATAAATCCACCTCCCGTTTGTTCGATTAAGCATTCCCTGCTTTGTTCTCAATCCTTATTTCAAACCAAACCTTAATGTATTCAGCCAGTACGGGAACTATGTTTTTGATTTCTATACCAGAGGTATTTATGCACAAATGATAATTTGAACGTGTATTTCCTTTGGTATCTATATAAAACTCCCGGTGCTTTGTGCGTTCTCTGTCTATCTCCTGTATCTTACGTTCAAGCTCTGTGCGATTGAGGTTTTCACCTTTGTGCGCTCGTTCTATACACCGTTTTACCTTTGTATCCATATCGGCATATACAAAAATATGAAACGGGTTATATTCTTTTAAAATTACGTCTGCGCAACGTCCAATCATAATACAATCCCCTTGCTCTGCAAAGGTTTTAATGATTCTTTGTTGCTCAACAGCAATCGCTACAGTCTGCTTTGCAACGGGGTGCTGGGGCATAGTGAAACGACACCCTATTGTCAGAGGATATGTATCCTGCAAATTTTTTTCTGATATATGGGAAACATATTGTTCATCAAATCCCTGCTTTTCAGCTATCATCTGAATAATTTCTTTGTCATAACAGGGAATTTCCAATATATCAGACAGGCGTTTTCCCAATTCACGTCCTCCACTGCCAAACGCACGATTAATTGTAATAAGCATTTTGCTCCTCCTGTCTACTTTTCTTAAGCTGTATCGCAAAAATAAAAAGAGCCGATATTCCGTTCTTGTAACGAATTATCGGCTCTGTGATAATTGATATTTTCAGTTGTTGTGCATTGATTAAGGTTTCCTGCCTGCACTTAGGACAAAACAATGGAAAATGGGAAAGTTTCGTATCCTCCCGGATTTTTATCCTCGTCTTATTGTTGCAGTTTGGGCATAGTATCCATTCTTGATTGTCCATATTAAATGCCCCCGTACCGTTTTATCTCTTGCTCAAATGATGATTCAAGATGTTTTACAAAATCTCCTAAAACATCAATAAAATCTGCAGAATATTTTTCAAGTGTTTTTTCCATTGCCCGATCTTCCGCACGGTATATGACATCTAATATTTGACTTGCATAAGCCTTTCCCTTTTCTGTAAGGCATATTTGCATTTCCCGCCGTTTTCCGGGAATAGCGGTCAATGTAAGATAGCCGGCAGCTTCACTTTTTTTGGTAACTGTGTTAAGCGTAGTACGCGGAAATCCCCATTCCTCACATATTTGTTTTTGAGAATATGGTTCTCCGTCATTAAGGGCATACATAAGCCACAATTCAGATGATTGTCTGCCAATCTTTGGGGTATTGGCAATATAGATTTTTTCAAAATTACTGATTGTTATTGCAAGCCGCCGAACAGCCTCTCTTGTTTCATTCATGTTTTACCTCCATTTATATAATTCGATTTCGGATTATATAATAGCACGAAATCGAATTTCTGCCAAGATCAAGTGCAATTTTTATAATTATATCATATATAGGGGTACAGGAAGGGCACCGATGGGCACACAAGATGGCGAAACTCCGAATTGAAAGACTTTTCAGCCAATAAAAAAATGGAAGCAAGGGGGCTCGAACCCCTGGCCTTTCGCGTGTGAGGCGAACGCTCATCCCGGCTGAGCTATGCTTCCATGTCTACTATTTTATCACTGTCATGAAAAAATGCAAGAGGAAAAACAAAAAATTAGAAAATATTTTTCGTCCTATGTATTTGGAAATATTTTTTTCCATATTTTGTCTTTGGATATAAATGAATGGAGTGAATTTGCCGATAATAATATAAAATAGAATGTTGTGTTGATTTTGAAAGTTTTTTGTTTAGGGTATAGTTGGTGTAAGAAGTTCTGAAGTCTGTGTTTCAAAGCACTATAGAAGTCTGATAGATGAGTGGAAGCGAGTGGAGGTAATGAGTATGAGTATTAATATTCAGGCAAAACAGGATGTGTCCTTTTTGTTTTCCAGTTTGGGAAGCGGGGCAGCCAGTGTGGCAGGCAGTAATTTCCTGGCAGATTATGCAAGTATCAAGAATGGAAGTTACGCTAAGCTGATGAAGGCCTATTATGGCGGTAATGCCAGCAGCGCTGTCAAGTCCGTTGCAAAGAGCAGCACAACGAAGACGAATTCCAATGTGAAGACTTCGGAGGAGAACAAGGCATACTCAAAAGTACAGTCTTCAGCGGATGGATTGAAGGATGCAGCAGATGCTTTGTACGCTACGGGTTCTAAGTCCGTGTTTGAGCAGAAGGATATCACAACCAAGGATGAAAACGGTGTGGAGACAACGACAAAGGGTTATGATACAGAGAAGATCTACAAGGCAGTGAATAATTTTGTGAGCAATTACAATGCTGTGATCCAGGCCACGGAAGATGTAGAGAGTGATGCTGTAGGCAGGCGTACAGGGAATATGATGAATGCCACCGCAAGCAATCTGAAGTCGTTGCTGGCGATTGGTATCAGTATTAACAAGGATGGTACACTGGAGCTGGATAAGGATACCTTTATGAAATCAGAGATGACCACAGTAAAAAGTCTATTTAGCGGAAATGGTTCCTATGGTTATCAGGTTTCCGCACAGGCATCTTTGATCAGTTATGCTGCAGGCCGTGAGACAAATAGTGGAAGTTTCTATACTACGAAGGGTACATACAGTACCAATTACAGCAGTGGTAATCTGTTCAGTAGTATGTTGTAGTTCAGGCATTGTTTTAGGGAATTGAATTTTAATAGGAGCAAGGATTGTTACTGATTACGGAGTGAACCGTAACACTAAAAGGGTAAAAAGGTATAACAGTTCAGCCATGCCATTCATAAGTTGCCGGATTGTGTATTTCCACCAACAAGTGGGTAATATCACCGGCAACTTATTTCATGTTGGGCGTTTGTAGTATGGAAACCATTGTGCAAATTGTCTTTAACAAGCAAGCACCAGAAACAATTTGTCCAATCATTTTCGCATGGCTGAACTGTTGTTACTGCTCCGTGACCAGTAACTGATGCACAGAAATCGCAAATGCAGCGATTTCGCGCACGACTGTCTTGCGGTGGCGTAGGTGTGAAAAGTAACGAACTGGTTACTTTTCATGGGAAGGGGACGCGAGATGTTTTCGTGCGCATTTTGCACGCAAAACCCGAGACTGCCTGCGCCAAAATGAGC
>CAMWLE010000041.1 GCA_947175015.1 uncultured bacterium | reverse complement strand
CTCCAAGAACCAGAATTCCCCCCCCTGACATGATTAATTTCTTCACAGCGTCTCTCCTACGCACCTCCATGTATTCACTGACTGTTGTATTTTGATAAAATAATTCTAAACTTTCTCTGAAAAACAATCTAACCATATCTTGCTCTCTTTTTCTCACATTTTGCTCATTTTTTAGCAATCTGTCCGCTTTTTATGATTAGTATTTACTTATTTCAATAATAATGTTAAAATGAATATGTTAAAAAAGCTGATTTTCTTTTCAAATATTATTTTTTTTTGTACCATTTGCCAAAGCCTGTGAAGAAGCACAAGCAATATGTGCACATGACAAAACTATAAACCAATCCGACAAATATTATTAGGAGTGTGACACAAATGACCCTACCAATAACAAAGAAAAATGATTTTGATTATTATGAGGCAAACCATGATTGGACCGGTAATCGGGAACTGACCGACACTTGTGAGATTATCCAGTTTCATAAGAACGCCACTGTCCGCATCTGGTATAACGAGCAAAATTGTGGTTTTGAGCCCCACTGGCATACCGCCATGGAGATTATTATGCCATTGGAGAATTATTATGACGCAGATGTAAGCAATTCTTTCTATCACATCCAGCCTGGCGAGATTCTGGTAATTCCCATGAGTGAAATCCATTCGCTCACAGCCCCTGAAAAGGGAAAGCGATTTATCTTTCTGTTTGACATGGCTCCAATCACGAAGCTGAAGAGTTTTTCCGGCCTTCAGCCTCTGCTGATACAGCCGCTTTACATCACCAGGGATGCCTACCCCCACATATACAATGACGTCTGTGATTCACTGATGCAGATAAAAGACGAGTATTTCCGCCAAAACGAATTTGCAGAGTTGAAAATTTATTCGCTGTTGCTGAATCTCTTTGTGAAGCTGGGACAGAACTACATACAGAAAAATGACTTGTTCTCCAACATCGGCGAACCGAAGCAAAAGGAGTATGCAAAAAGATTTAATAATATACTGAATTATATAGATACGCATTATACGGAAGAGCTGAATCTGGAGAAAGTCGCATCCCTGGCGGGATTCAGTAAGTTCCATTTCTCCAGATTGTTTAAGCAGTATACTTCCCTTACTTTCAATGAGTATCTGAATCACAGGCGATTGAAGACCGCAGAGGAATTGCTGGCTATTCCCAACCTGTCCATCACTGAGATATCCCTGCGTTCCGGTTTTACCAGCCTCTCCACCTTCAACCGCCTGTTTAAACAAATAAAACACTGCACGCCCACCGAATACAGGACGAAGAGCGGTCTGGGGTTGTGATCGACACAATCCCTCCTCACCCCTAACGCACGGTCAGCAAAGTCTCCACCATACTGTACTTTTCCCTCACGTCCTGCTCCTCTGTCATATCCAACACAGGCTCTCCCCGGAAATTGAAATGTACCCGCCGGATGCCACTGCTGCGCACACCGTCCACCCCAGGTCTGGCATGATAGGTATTCCAAACCGTCCCATCCTCATCCGTCACATAGGCATTATGCCCTGTGCCAAACTCCCCTTCCACGCTTCTGGAGGTGAGGATGGGATAATTCTTTTTCTGCCAATTACGAGCATCCAGCAAATCCTTACCCTTATCTATGGCAAGCAGCCCCACAACATAGGAGGTGTCCACGGCTGCACTGGAAAAGGTCAAGTACAGCCTGTCTCCCTGTGGAAGTGCAAACGGTCCCTCATCTACAAAAGTATGGTTATTCGCCCACCCATATTCCGGTTTGGACAGAATCACCGGATCTGTAAGCAGCTTAGAAGGTTCCTCCGGATTCAACTTTGCAATATACAACCATGCCCCCAGATCCTTGGGAAGGAACTGTCTCTGGGACCAGACCGCATAATATTCCCCCTGCCATGCAAAGCAAGTCATATCCAAGGTAATCTCCTGCCCTGCCTCACAAATATCGCTTCCGTCCCTCCGTCGCACCCGCTTCGGCGCGAACCAGTCCTCACGACTGATCGGATTCCCCCCTTCCTTCAGCGCCATCACATGGCTTTCCTCCCAAAAAAACTCTCCCGGTGTAGCCGCGTGGAAGATGTATAGCCTGCCCTTTATCTCGTGGAATTCCGGCGCCCAGAGCAGCCCGCCAATTCCCTCATAGGTATGGGAATCCAGAATCAAATGCTCCTTGGCATTTACCAGTTTCGGAATACTGTCTCCTTCTCTTATATACAAGGTATGGTTGTTGTCCGCGTCATTGGTTGCGATGAAATAATACTTTCCCTGCCATCTCCCGATACAGGGGTCGGCGCGGTCAAAGGCAATGGGGAACGCATAATGATCCTGGTGCAGTTTCCCACAGATGTGATATGTTCCTTTTTTTTCAAAATCCACATGGGACAGATCCCAGTCCACACGTTTCTGTGCCCGGCTTCCGTCACTATAAAGGGCGGTCGCCCGATACTGCCCCAACATCTCCGGATTGGAAGCTTCCACCTGCCTGGGAAATTCCGTCCCTGTATGGACAGGCGTCAGCAGGCTCCTGCGCAGCCACTCTGCTGCTTCCTCTGAAATTTCCACCACATTATGAGGAATGGCGCCCGGAATACCCGTGTCCTGCGGTATCTTCCACCTGCCGAAGCCTGACACAAACGAATCCTTACAGCTTACCGGGACTTTAAGCAGTTTTCTCTCCTCCAGGCTTTCGATCTCTGACATATAACAGTTTCCTCCCTGCTCCTTCCAGACAATACACACATTTCCCTTCTCCGGCCGGCAAGTGCAGAAAACCTGTTCTATATATTCCTTCCCCAACTTCACCAAACCACATTCACGGTATTCCGTTAAGTTATGTGTTTCAAAAAGCATTATACTTCCCCGGCTCTCCTCGTCCGGCTCTCCATCCCCTGCCACACGAACTGCCGCCACTCCCCAGTGTCCTTCCCCCAGTGAAAACAGCCACGGATTTTTCAGGCTCTTGGGATTCAGGGAGCCGTCCTCATTTTCTGTCGCCTTTGCGAACAGCACACCGCTGTTGTGGTTCAGTGCCTCATAGGTGAGTCCATCGCTGCCAAGCGCAAGGTGCATGCTATAGGCCAACCTGGGGTCATATAGTTTCTCATCTATGGGTTGTCTTGTATAATTTAACAAATACGCCATCTTTTCCTCCTGTTTTGGTTCCTCTCCTGTTTTCCAATTTCGCTGTCGGAACCGCTGTTTTTATGTTTATACGTCTCTTCCTGTATAATAGCTTTCCTCCGGCCCCAGATAAGATTCCGACACAAAAATATCCGTTCTGTATATCAGAATTCTTTCCAGTGCCGTCCCAGCTTCCAAAGCGCCGATCCGCAGTTCCTGTACGCCTTTTTCAAAACACATCCTGACCCTGGTTCTCCGCTCCTTGTCCAGCGCCGGATCTGCCCACCTTCTGTCGCTGCAGTCACCGGCAACAAAACCATCAGGAATCAGTTCCGCCTTAACCGCATTCCCCGTCCCGCCGGACACAAGGAAAGACACGCTCTGACCATAAACCAGAGAATTGGCCGGAGCCGTCAAAAGCTCCACCCAATACTCTCCCGTTTCCTCCGCCAGGAAGCGGTAAGACAACTCTGGTTTCTCCTCCCTCTCCGCAAAAACAGCCGTACTGGGAAATACTTTTACAGCGCTTCCATGCTTTCCGTAGTCCTTTAGCACCTTGAACTTTCCTCGTTTTACATCTTTTTTATCGCAATAATGTTCTGCCGCTATCACCGTAACTCCGCCTTTTCCCATAAAAGTCATATCCGGAAGCTTTCTCCCAGCCTGTCCCCTTTTTTCCACTCCCTGTACCGCTCTGGCAGAAATCTCTGCTTTTACCCTTGTACCGCCGCCCTCAATCCACAGTGTCAGTTCCTGCGGTTCCTCTGGCAGTGCCTCTCTCCGACACAACAGCTCCACTTCCTGTAAGGACTCCACATCCCCTTCCGTGGGAGATACCATCAGCCACTCCGGAAAAACTGCTGAAGCATTTCCTTCTGCTCCCCCGCTTTCTGCCGTAATCCGGTAATGCAGGCATCCCTGTCCTTCATTGGCAATCTCCAATATAACCCTACGACATCCTACATACCGGAAATCCGGAATTCGGAGAACCTTATCTGACGAGCCTCCGGTAACAGTCTCATCCGCGTCTTTCCTGGATATGCTGATTCTAGGCTCTTCCACCGGCTCCACATACATGATCAGCGGATAACGATAATCCTCCTGGCACCACCGGGTAAATCCGATATGTTTAGCCAACTGCATCCCATTCCATTTTCCCTTCCGAAAATCGGCCCACTCATGAACAAATTCCCGGTCCGCCTGGATGCACTCTCTCACCAGTGCCCCATACCGGTTTGCCTCTTTCCTGTTCTGGGCAGCATAGTGGTGATTTTTCCCGGCATATAGATGGAGTTTCAGCAGATTCATGCTTGCCATGGCCGGATAATGAATCATACTGTAGTAAGGACGTGGATCCTGCAGCTCTTTCATGACCGTCTCTGACAGTTCCTCCACCTCCCGGAGCCGTTCCAGCATCCGATCTGTCTCTTCCTCATGACAGGGGTGGTATATCCCAACATGGAGAGATTCCGGCCTGCGCAGACTGTTTAAGCGAATGTACTCTGTCAATACCTTCCCGATTTTCCGCTGAATCCCGTCCTGTTCCCCCAAAAACGTACTGTGAACCCAATCCTTCGTATACTCTTCTGGGCTTCTCTGATTTCCATAACCCCATTTTTCATAATTATAGGCCAATGCCATAAAATAGGAAAGGGGAACCTCATGAAATTTCAGGTCACCTACATTCACAATCCAGATTTCGCGGATACCATATTCATATGCCTCCGACATCTGTTCCCAAATCTGGGAAAAGGGTGTGGAATCCATCCATTCATAAGAAACAGGACCACCATGGTAATCCAGATGGTAGTACATGCCGAAACCGCCCTCCCGATTGCGGATTTCTTCTCCGGGAAGTGTGCGCATGTAACCATAGTTATCCTCACACAGCATACAAGTTACACCCTTTAGTCCTTCCCAGTCCTTCAGTCCTGCCGTAACCCCATCCCCATAGAAATAAGGTTCCACTTCCTTATACAAGGCCAAAAGCAACGGAACCTGTCCGGACTCCCGTTTTACATGATGTTCTATCAATGTCCTTTGCTTTTGAATGATATCCTTCAACAGCTCAATATTTTCCCGTTGTGTGGATTCCTTTCCCAGCATGGAAGTATCCCGCTCCCCACGCATGCCCACGGTAATAATATTCTCGTATCCCCCACTGCGCTTCAGGGCATCCTCCCAATAGTGCAGCAACCCCTCCTCGTTAGTATAAAAGTTCCAGGCATTTCCGTACCTGCTCCCTTCTCCCCGTACCTTGTCCCACTCCTCACTGGCACGTAGACAGGGTTCGTGATGAGAATACCCCATTACCACCCCATAAAGATCCGCCAGCTCTTCATTCCTTCTGCCAGGACCGTCCAGCGGAAAGGAGGCGCTCCACATGGCAGGCCACAAATAATTTCCCTTTAACCGGAGCAGAAATTCAAAAATATAACAATATGCTTCCGCATTAAAATCCCCGAAATGTTCCGTCACCCAGCTTCCGAAGCAGGGCCATTCATCATTGATGAAAAAACCCCTGTACTTTACACTGGGTTCTTGGGACAGGGTCTCGATATCCTCCCTGACAGCAATCTCTCCCCGACAAATCGGTTCCGCATCCCCCCAATAGCATAAAGGTGACACGCCAATATATTCCGACAGGGAAAACATGCCATAAATAGTTCCTCGCTTGTCACTGCCGCATATCAGCAGGATTTTTTCCAAACACTCTGGAAAAATCGGGGATTTTCTTACGTTTATCAAGGATATCATCTGTATCCGATAGACTTCCCACCTTGCCTCTCCCTCATCCTTCCACAAGCCATTCAGATCTGTCAGGCCGCTTTCGGCTAACGAGTCCAGTATCCGACTCTTTCCTAATGTAGCACACAGAATAATCTGAGAAGCATCTCTGGGAATCTCTGTCACCACCCCAGGCATTGTGCCGGTTACTTTGCGGATATCTTCCGCCACCTTTCTGGCAATTCTTCGTACACCTTCATAGCCGCAGCTTTCCACTATTAGTGGTGGCATACTGTCTCTGTTCAATATCAGTTCCATAACCTAATTTCCTCCAGGATGCGCATTACTCTGTCCATTTTCGTCTGTCTCTTTTATTGTCATCTTACATAACCAAACCCCAGAATGGTAAATTCTTTGTCTTCATCCCCTGGCGCCATGCGTATTTCCACATGATATTTCCTGCATTCTCTCCCACGGAAGCATATGACCGGATTGCAGTGCAGCCACCCATTTACATGAGGGTCAGCCACGAGCACCTGCTGTCCATCCACAAATACCTGAGCGCGCCCAACGGAACCGCTGCCAGAATCCTTGTAAATCAAAAGCAACGCACTGCAGACGATATCAAGGGAAAAAGGAACTTCCCTGGAAAAAGGAACTTCCCTGGAAAAAGGAACTTCATTAGGAAAAGAGGCTTCATTACCCAAGAGTGCCTCACTTGGAAAAGCGCTGTCCGCAGCCCTGTGCATCCAATTATGAGGAAATTCCTTAACCGGCACCAGGCTCTTGTCCATTTCCACCGCCTGAAGTTCCTCGTCAGTATAACAGAAACTTCCGCAGTCCACCCTAATATTCGTCTCCCGAGATGCCCTGTCAAACAGTCTAACCTTCTCGAATTCTCCTCCCAGAGGTGGCTCTGTTTCCTTCAGGCAAAGGGTATCTTCTCCCCCAGACAGACCTTCCGCAATCCGCAATAGGTGTAGGATGCAGTCCGCCATCACCTGATGCCCCAGGTTAGTGGGATGAAAGCAATCATAGAAGAACTGGCCTTTACCAAACACCCTTCCCTCGCCTGGCTTTTTATAAAACTGTTCCACCACGGCATCCCGCACACTTACCATTGGCAAATCATAGGCCTTGCCCACAGGCGCCAGGCGCTCCTGCAGATTCCAATCATCGGCAAACACAGCAAACAGCAAAATCACCGCCGGGGCATTGGGTGCAGATAGAATTTTCCTCACCAAGGAGTCATAACATTCCCCTTTTGTCTCATCCCCCTCGTCATTCACTGCAAATTCCACCACCACAATATCCGGTTTCGCGTAGCCGTTCCTAAGCACATCACGTTCATATCGCAGCATCCCAAGCTCGGAAGGCGTCCCTCCAACACCTGCTTTTACATAATGAATATTTTCCTCCGTTCCCCGCCCAACCAAGTGGCAGAAGCTCTCAAAAGTTTTATAGACATAACATTCCGTGTTGATGGGAATCGCCCCAGCTCCCTGAGTAATGGAGCCGCCGATAAATGCAATTGTCACATCCTCTCCCCGCCGGGCTCTTTTCATGGCCTCCTGCAGCCTTGCCGGGTTTCCTGTCTGCACCAGAGACTTTTCTATTATTTTTCTATAATTATCCGATCTCAGGTCTACCGGTTCATCTTCCGGCGCCCCGGGCACATCAAACCCGTCCTGCAGATAAAGCTTCACCGAGACAAGTGCCAGTTCCCCGTCCTTGGGAAATTCAAAGCGTATCTGCCCTGGCACATCATCCTCCCTGAACCATTCATACTCCCCTAACTCCACAACCCGTTCCATGCCGTCCGCAGGTATCGGGACTCTGATTTCCGTCCCCGGGCCGCCCACATCCTTTTTCCCATACATCTGCAGAACAAAATCCGCCATCCGGCTCTCTCCCTTTGTCATTTCCAGTGTGACGCCAATACTATGCACCAACCTACGAAAACCCGATGCCGTATGCAGCAGCCGGAGCACCTCCTCATTGGTAATATTTCCTGTAATCCGGGCAAAACTTTCTATCCTTCCTCCATCCAGATAGAGGAACTGTATCCCTCTGCCGTCCGATTGTAAGGAAGCTGCAATCTGTTTCTTCCGCATAATATAAAAACCCTGCCGCCTGGCCTGCGGGTCTCTGGGTGCCTTAGGCCCCTGTGTATTCCTGCTGTCTTTTTGTTCCATTCCCTGTTTTTCCCTCCCTGCACTTTCTCATGCCGCATTTTATCTGCACACCGGCATTCCTGACTCTCCGGAAAAACCTTTCCTGACATGCTGCCCAGCCTGCCGCCGGCGCAGGAAGCATATCACCAATGTTCCAGGGATACCTGTATCTGCTATGGCCCCACCTCTATACATTAAACATCTCTCCTGATATGTGCAAATACTTTTCTAATCACAGCAACTTTAACACAGTTATTTCCAAATGTCTTCTTATTTTTTGCTAACTGATAATTAGATATTGCTTTTTGCTGGCAATATGGCTATTTCAGCTTCTTTGTCAGATCTTCCATAGTACTTTCCCATTCCGACAATTTCTTTGCCTATTTCTCCATGTAACCCTGATCCCACAAAAACAGCGTAGGTGAACTTATCATCTACGCTGTTTTCCATATAAAGTATTATATATTATGCCCCTGAATTTCTTCCCTGCCTAGACTTCAGGCTCAATCAGGCCATAGGTATCGCCCTTTCTCTTATATACAACATTCACCTGTTCTGTTTCCGCATTGATAAACACATAGAAATTATGTCCCAAAAGCTCCATCTGAATGCAGGCATCCTCTGCATACATAGGCTTAATGTCAAATTTCTTCGTGCGGACAATCTTAACTTCTTCTTCATCCATGTAGTCATTTTCCACATACATCTGGCTGAAAGCGTCTGCCCCCCGCTGCTTGTCCACAATCTTGGTCTTGTACTTCTTTAGCTGTCTCTCAATAATCTCCTCTACCAAATCAATAGAGACGTACATATCATTGCTGACCTGCTCAGAACGAATAATATTGCCCTTTACCGGAATCGTCACCTCAATCTTCTGGCGTTCCTTCTCAACGCTCAAAGTCACATGCACCTCTGTGTCGGGATTGAAGTACTTTTGCAGTTTTCCAATTTTTTCTTCCACAGCTGACCTTAACCCGGGTGTTACTTCTAAATTTCTGCCTACAATCACAAATTTCATACAATCATCCCCTTCCGGTTTTTTTGTAACTTTATTCTACCATAAACATATGAGGTTTTGCAAGAATTTAACAGATAATTTAACCATTTTTTTCATAGTTTCAGGTTTTACATTTGTCAATAGTTTTCTCGTAATTCTGGCAACATAGTTTATTTTTATATATTTTTAACAAAACATACATTCCTGTTTTTACCGTTTCAATATGTTGATATCTACAGTAAAAACTGTGGATAATGTGGATAACTTCGTGTATAAGTGGATTTAATCAACTTTTAGGACAAGTATAATGTGGATAAGTCTGTTATTATCTTTTTGCCGGATTGTTCGTTTTTCCGTTTACACCAAAAATTTTGTCTATTTTTCACAGAAGAAAATGGATGAGCCATCAGTGAATCACATAAAAATGATATAACGATACATCCCAAAATCTGTATACACAAAAAGCCGTACCTTTTTGGGGTACGGCTCAATATCACTTTTCATCAGCACTTTATCAGAATATTCTTCTGATTGCCAGAATACTTCTGTAGCCAGCATTAGAAACAATAATACCTGTATTAGAATTGGATGCGTGCACAATCTGTCCATTGCCGATATACAAAGCCACATGGCCGGAATAACAGATCAAATCACCAGGCTGTGCATTCTCCAATCCATCCACCGCATATCCCTGCGTCCTATCGGAAGCAGAGGAATGAGGCAGGCTCACACCGAAATTCGCATACACACTCATCACAAACCCGGAACAGTCAGCTCCGTTTGTCAGGCTGGTACCACCATAAACATATGGATTTCCCACAAACTGCAACGCATAATCCGCAACCGCAACACCCATTTCACTGCCTTCACCCACAGAATAATTCACCTGTTGAGAAGCCGTACTATTCTGCGATTGTGCACTCTGCTGTGCTCTTTGTTCTGCGGCTTTCGCCTCTGCTGCTTGCCGGGCTTTCCTGCGAGCTTCTTCTTCCTTTGCCAGACGTGCAGCTTCTTCTTCCTTAGATTCCGCCTGCACAAATTCACTGTGAAGTGATACATAATCAGCGGATACCCATCCAATACCTTCTTCAAAATCCACTCTCACCCAACCGTCTGCCTCTTCCAGCACCAAAAGCTCTTCCGCTTCCGGCAGCATACCAAGTTTGGCTGATTCTGTCGTAGGCTCCTGGCGTATGAACAATGTCTGAGTTGTAACCGTTGCAATACGCTTTCCTACTTGCTTCGCAATTTCTACCGCTTCCTCACCTGTCACACAATATTCGGCTTTCACATACCCCGTCACATTACCGGAATTAATCTGATACCATCCATCTTCCTCTGAAATAAAAGTACCAACAGAATTATTATAAAGCTTACCTACAACCTCTCCCTCCAGACCGGGCATATTTCTGACATTCACATAATTATCCACCTGTGCAATCACAAGGCTGCGGAACAAATCCTCCTCCGTAGGTTCCTGAGAAACGGTAACCAAATCCTCCATCTGTATCCATTCGATAATAGATTCTATAGACAATGAGGTTCCATTCTCCGCTGTATTCGTCATTATATCTTCAAGCTTGCTCCCTTTAGAGAGCATCAGGCTGACACCGCCGCCAGGCAAAACAGAAGTACCCTCTGCTTCTGCGGTAAGCCCCATTCCTGTGAATGCAAGAATTGCCGTCAACACGCACGCTGATACTTTTTTCGCAAAATGCATTATTTCTATCTCCTCTCAGGCTGAAAGTATGTATATTGGATTTTATTAAGAAAAATAGCAATTTCATTAAATATTACAGATTTATTACATCCGTTAATAAATATAGCACCAATTCTTACATTTGTCAACATATGGAACAAAAGAAAAAACAAAAGTCCAATTTCGTGAAAATACCATTTTTACAGACTTTCTCTCCACTTAACACAAAAAGAACCACCTTCTGAGGTGATTCTCTTATCTTCTTACATTTCATTATTCTTAAATAAATTTTAAGGAATATCCTCAAATCCTTTTCATATCTCTGCAATAACTTCCTGCCGAAGCCGCCGCGTTGGCCCCATCCGAAACTGCAGTGACAATTTGGCGCAAGGGCTTCTTCCGTACATCCCCCGCCACAAACAGGCCGGGTATATTGGTGGCGCAATCTTCCCCTGCCAATACATAACCATTCTCATCACAGGCTACAAGCTTCCTCACCCATTCCGTTTCCGGACGGATTCCCACAGCCACAAAAACACCTGCTACAGACAGCAAATCCTGCTTATCCGCTTTATGGTTTATGATACGGAGTGCTTCCACAGCATTCTCTCCCAAGATTTCCGCCACCACATGGCTATATAGAATCTCCACATTGGGTAATGCCTTCAGCGCTTCCTGCAGCACAAAAGCGCCTCTCAATTCATCCCTTCTATGAATCAAATAAACCTTTTCACAGGTACGTGCCAGATAGATCGCATCTTCCAGAGCTACATCACCGCCTCCAACCACTGCAACTCTCTTTCCCTGGTAAAAAGCCCCGTCACAAGTAGCACAATACGACACACCCCTGCCCGTAAGCCTTTCTTCTCCGGGTACATCTAACCTGGCATGAACGGCACCCGTAGCCAAGATGACTGTCCTGGTTTCCAACACTTCCCCTTCTGAATGAACCAGCTTCCCTTCCCCCTGATCTTCAATAGCCTGAACAGATGATGTCTTAAATTCTATCCCCAGCTTATCCGCATGCTCTCGAAATCGCATTCCCATATCAAATCCGTCCATCCCCGGCATTCCTAAATAATTATCCACCTCATAAGTATTTAATACCTGTCCGCCGCTCATGGGACTCTTTTCCAATACCACCAGGTTCAATCCTGCCCTTTTCGCATATATCGCTGCTGAAAGCCCTGCAGGACCTGAACCTATAATAACAACATCATACATATCTTTTCCCTTCCCGATTGATTCGATTTTTCTCTCAATACATAGCTATCTGCATCTCTCCTAACAGCCTGCGCCATTATTTCTTCCACTGCAGAGCCTCTCCTTTTCTTTTGCCAACAGCCATGCCATCACATGGGCTGCCTGCTGGAACCTGCCGGTACGAATCAATTCCTCAATCTCTCCTTCTGTATGAAGCTCCACATGCAAAAACTCCGTCTCGTCCAATTCCTGCCCTCCAACCTTACGACAGTTTTTTGCCATATACACATGGGCATAATTGTCGGCTATTGTGGCATTTGACGGAATTGTGATTAAATGTGTCCATTCACAGGAAGAATAGCCTGTCTCTTCCAACAGCTCTCTTTGGGCTGCGGCAAGGGCATCTTCGGATAACATCTCTCCACTGCCGGTACGATATTCTCTTCCGTCAGACCGTTCCAGACCGCCCGCCGGGAATTCGGTGGTCACTTCCTTGATTCCCTGCCGAAACTGCCTCACACAGAGATAGTTTCCGTCACAGTCAGATGCCACAATAACCACATAGTCTCTGCGGCTATAGGAATAAAATGGTTCAAACACCGTTCCGTCAGGAAAACGGTATGCCGAACGCCGAAAATCTATCCACTCATCCTGTACAATATGCTCTGTACTGACCTCTTCCCATACAAGATCATCTCTGTCATTTCCCATGATCCTCTGTATCTCCTCTCCGTTTCTTTCTATCCATTTCTATCTCTGCCTGCTATCATTCACCGCAGCCGCTTCTGACACGCTTCCTGTATTCCACATACGTGATAGAATTCAAACCGAACCTTCAAAAAGGTTTCATTTTTCAGCGGTTCCTTTATGAATATTATTTACAGTTTTTTATGACATTTTCATTGATGTGCACTCTTTTCGTTACATTGCCCTCACCAACTATCTCTTCCTTGTGCAATCAACCGCGGCATAATCCAACCTTCCACACCGCATTTGCGCAACACCTCCAACACCCTGTTCGCTTCTGCCCGGCTGAATCCGGACAGGCAGTTCATTTCGCCCCAGTCTCCTGCCTTATCCGCCCAGGCATCAACCAGCTCCTTTGCCTCTGCTTCCGGCTTCCCCAGCGCTTTCAGCGCCATAACCAACTTCTGCTTGTCCCTTTCGGGATTCTCAAGCCGCACCCAGAATCGGGTGGTGGTTTCTACCTTTGCCAATGCACCCCCTTCATCCAGATAACAGCGTACCCATACCCTGCCGAAATCTATTTCTGTCATATGTTCCCCCGCCTGACGTACCCGTTCTGGATATTTTTTCACAAACTCCCCATAAGTAAGATCCTGGAAGACCACGTGGGGGCCAAAAACCGATAAATCCACCGCAAAACCATCTTCATCCCGATCCGTCCATTCCAGACCAGGGATAAGGTTCGCCTCCAGCAGACGGCGTGAAAGATAATCCAGAGCCCTATCATTGAGAGCAACACCATGTTCCGTCACCTCAAAGCGAAGAATCGCCCTCTCTTCCATCTGCTTTATCAGGGCTTCCGCCCGGCCTGCTCCGGCCCAGGCTTCCGATGCTTCCCTTGCCGCATCCCAATCATACGAATCCAGATCTGAATCTTCCGCATCGGCATAACGCTCCTCCAGCAGCGGTTCGTCGTGAATGGCAGTAACCAGGGCGTTCCATGCCGCCATACCTGCACTGGGCGCGGTGCTGTCAGCTTCCTCGTCAATGATGGTCATAAAGTCCTCCATTGCTTTTCCTGCCTCTGCGAGCTGCCGGGCGGTACGTTTACCGTCCAGATAGGCGCGGGTTTCCTTTATCAGTTTTTGAGGACGCTTGTCCTCCGAATCATAGGCACTCCATATCCGGCTGACTTTTTTTGCGCAGGCCAGCGCCAGCTCCGCCCGCTTTTTCAGCGGTTCGGTGAGTGTTCTGGGGTTGGGATCGTCCTCCGACCGCACTTCCCATGGACCGAATGTTAGCCACAGCTTTCTCCGTGTAGGAAAGCTCAGGACGCCGTTTTGGGAAATCTCCTGCTGCGCCTGGGTAAAAATGATACTTATTTCATTTTCCATCAGAAGTGCAAGACCTCCTTTTACTGTTTGTGCATAATTATCTTTTTCGGCCAAGATATCGGCAGACTTTACTTTGATAATTGATATATTCCCCGCCGAATGCCTTTGTCAAAAACGCTTCTTCCTGCAATATCTGCAGATGGAGCATTGTTATGGCAAAAATGGTAAATATCAACAGCACCCAATGAAAAAACATGAGCAGAAGGCCGATATAGACGCAATCAAATGCTAAAAATGCCGGATTTCTGCTAATACTGTAAATGCCGTTGGTTATGATTTCCGTCTTATCATTTTCCGCTATGCCGGCCCGCCAGCTGTCCCTCATGGTTATGACCGATAGCGCAAACAGAACATCTCCTGTGAAGCCGAGACAAACGCCACACATAACCAGCACCTGCGGCAAAGACGGCGCAATAAAGACAACGCTGAGAACTTCCACTGCCACCACAGAATATGTGGCGATTTTCAGAATCAACTCAATATAGAAAACCTTGTTCTTAAGTTTACCCCTTGCCATTTGGTCAGTTTGTATGCCTTTCCTCTTCTGCAGGCGCATCTTGCCAAGGTAAATGGCATAGAATACTGCAAGTATCAACAAACCTGTGAATTTCAATTTATATCCCCTTTCTCATTTTATTCTTTTTCAACAGAATTTGAGCTCCCCATCCTCCTGAAGTAAACTCATTTTGACTGTGTGGTTCCTGCAAAGGCAGGATGTAAGATTTTCATAGTAAATTTTCCAATCTTTCCATTGCTTTCCGCGCCGGAATATAAAATCCGGCTCTCGATATCAGTTGTCCCAAAATAATGAGCCCTCCGGAGGAAATAAGCAGCCTTGACGACTCCATCATTCCGGATATCATTGTATCTAAAATCCCAAACAGAAGAAAGAAAAACGCCATGCCAAACCAGATGGATAAAAATACTCTTACCAACAAATGGAGCCGCATTTTTATAACAATGACAGATGTATTTTCCTCCACCTTTACCTTTCCCTCTATCACAGGTAAAAATGAATTGCGATAGCTGATATGACTTACTATCTTAAATCCAAAGGGATACACTTCTCCTACAAATTCAGCCTTTTTCTCACGACCAAATATACTCTTTTCGGAATCGGTTACGGATTTCAAAGCCATTGTAATCTCTTCCGGAGATTTTTCAGAATGAATTCTATATTCTAAATCAGGTAATAGATGTATCATCCGGCCCCCCTGTTTGTGTTCCATGTAGTTGAAATTTCCCCCTTGGCATGCTGCTGTTTCAAAGCCTGACACTGCCGAAACACTCTCTGTTTTTGTATTGCTCCTCTGCTGTCTCATAACCGTTACAGCATAACATCCGAAACCGCTTATAACAGAAAAAAGGTGTGGATCTCTTTCCTCACCTCCTGTAATAATTATACCACAAAAAATGCGATTTTTCAAGACTTGTAAGCCATTCAGCCATAGCCTATAATCAACCATGGTGTTACTGTTCACTCCGTGACCAGTAACTGATGCACAGAAATCGCAAATGCAGCGATTTCGCGCACGACTGTCTCGGGTCGCCTCACGGTGGCGTAGGGGTGAAAAGTAACACCATGGTTACTATTCACTCCGTTTACAGCAACAGATGACACAATGCGCAAAGGGCATATGTTTTGGCGGATGTTCATCATCTTATTCCGTTCATAACCTGAATTTATATCCGGATTTGGGCCATTGCGGAGTGATGACGTGAGATGGGGCTGTAAACTTATGATACGAGGAGGTACAATTTATGGAACAAAATAACTGGCTGGAAAGTATGTCAAATCAGACACAGATGGTTCAGATTCTTGAAACTAACCAGTATACGGAAAAGTTTGGACTGATTTTGAATCAGGAAGACGCCAAACTTCTGGCCGAAGAGCGGACTGCTGCCCTGAAAAAGGAACAGCGCGTTGAATTCGGACAAAGCATACTTCCCAAAATCATATACGCTTTTTGTGATTCCGCCTTTATCACACAAAGTAATTACAGTGATACTTTGCTCCGTCTTCAGGAAATCTTCTATTTCTATAAAAATGAAATGATGGATGAGATTACGGATGATGAACTATTGGAATTTATGAAGGAGCAATTTGAAAATGTATGTTACGGAGATTTGGGCTATCTGGAAGGAACCTGTCTGGACATTTTTGCCCAGGCAATCCGGGCAGGGTATTCCGGATATATAGAATCCGAGGGGCGGAATGAATTTGAGAAATTTGACATAACTCCACGCTGGGATAAAGGATTATATTTGGCGGCGCTGAAAGAGCTGTGCTGGGAATAGAATACCGTTTTCCCCTTTGGATTTGTGCTGATACGCAGCAGCATTATGGATATTAATGTGATGCAGAACTTATCATAGAAAGCGCAGGTATGAAATGAAAAATATAGAATACGCTCCGGAAGAGTTAATTCCCATCGTGGCAGAACTGGCAAACAAATACACTGGTTATGAACATTCCTCCATCAGCTATGAAAAAGCGCAGATGCTTATGAATGCCGTTCTGTACTGTATTCATGAATTGGAAATAACAGACAGCAACACCCTGCAGGCCAGTTCCATACCGGCCAGAGAAGCTTACCAGGCCGGCCGTGAAATCGTTATGACCAAAATTCGGAAACTGCAAAATCTGTATAATGACTTTATTTCTGATTTCCAGGATTTCGGGTCCTTATGTCTGAAAGACACCATTGTCAAAAGAATCCCTTGGTTCCTGCTGCATTATGATGCCATATATGCGCCCCAGGAGACATTGCTTACTCTGGATTATCCCATTCTGAAACATCAGGGCAACGCTTCCGGCATTGATCTCGTTTTGGAATATGTAAATTGCATTTGCCTGGAACAACGATTTCTTAAAAAATTCGATATTGCATTTGTAACGGGAACACTCCGTTTGTACCATGAAGATTATGAACATATGATAGAAAATCTCTGCCCCATTCTGCTTCAGCGCATTATCGGGCATATGATATTGCATAAGCCATTCAACGATTTTCGCTATACCGAAGAAGACCAGGCACATATGAATCATTTTCTGGAAGGGAAATCCCCTGCCGATGTGAATACTGTCATTGCAGAAATGATAACGGAATTGATTGCACTATATTTTGACAATGATATATTATTGCAGGATTACTTAAGCCTTGTGATTGGAGATATTGCCGCAAGACTTCCCTATCTTCCTCTGTACTCCCTGCCGCAATGACCTCCATGCTGCTAACGGTAACAGCAATCCTGCCCTTTCACGCCCTTTTCAGCAATGTATGCACATTCCTCCATGCAGCCGACTGTTCACATCAAGCCACCGCAGCACCACAAACAATCCATGAGAAGAATGCTGCACGTTACAGTTCGCTCCGGACCAGTAACTGCTGCACAACATTTTGGCTCATAAGAAAGTCAAAAGCATCTTTTCATTTCTGCAAAATATTGTATAATAGACCTATGGAAGAAATTTCATATTTTCCTTGAATCATCTATTATAAATCACTGTTATGAGAAGGTAACCTGCCATGATAAAGCAACACATCCTCTGCGAAAAATCGCATGGCACAGCCTCATATGACAGCAACGGAAAGGAAAACACATATGACACAGAAATTGCATAGAAATAAGAAAAGACATCCATGGTGGGTGCATTTTACACGGGCCATAGGCATATTGGCGGTTATGGCGGCAGTCCTTTTGCTTGGTGTGCGTCTATATTTCAGAATACCGGTAAGCGCATATTACAGCGCCTCGGAGAAAGGATTTCTGATACCCGGATGCAATGATAATTTTGTTGCCCAGGGAATAGCGTATGATGAAGGCAAAGATCGTTTTCTGGTGGACGGATACCAGAAAGACGGCATTGCTTCTCCCATTTACATTGTGGCTCCGGGCGGGAAAATCCCCGACAAAACACTCCGTATGGCGCTGCCGGACGGTTCCGCCTATACAGGTCATGCCGGCGGGATTGCCATATATGGTGATTATGTCTATGTGGCTGATGGCGGCAGACACAGGTTGTTGGTCTTCGACTATGAAAGTATCTACAATACGGCTGACGGAGAAAGTGTAACAGCGATTGGTACATTTTCCACAGCGGTATCGGATACGGATTATATCGGCCCGGCATTCGTGACCGTGGACCAAAATCGTTTACTCATAGGAGAGTTTTACCGTGAGCCTGAGTACCCGACCCCGGACAGCCATAAAGTAACTACCCTGGCAGGCGATTATCAGCAGGCGTTGGGAGTGGAATATCAACTGGATGCCCAGGCAGAATACGGCATCGTACCTGTGCCGGTGTCTGCCTACTCTCTGCCTGATTTTGCCCAGGGGATGTGCATTGACAACGGCAAAGCATATATATCCACCTCCTGGGGCGCTACCTTTTCCCACATCTATCAATACGATTTGAGCAAATTGCAGTTGCAGGGAAACATTGCCCTGTTAGGCATGGAACTTCCGCTCTACTCCATGGACAGCGCCGCCCTTTTGTCGGACGGAAAGCTCCCCCCTATGTCAGAGGAAATTGTAATTGTGGACGGCAAACTCTATACCATGTGCGAATCGGCATCCAATAAGTATATTTTCGGCAAATTTACTTCAGCCAAGTGGTGTTATGCCACTGATGTGAATACATTTTTCAAATAGTAAGATTACTCCTCATCTTCCGCCCAGGCGAGAGCACATTTTACCGCTTTTTTCCATCCCTTCAAGAGCTGCTCCCTTTTCATGGCTTCCATCACAGGCACAAACATTTTCTCAATCTGCCAATTTTCTTTAATTTCTTCCCGATCCCGCCAGTATCCCACAGCCAATCCTGCCAGGTAAGCAGCTCCAAGGGCAGTGGTTTCTATACATTTTGGCCTGTGTACCGGGGTATCTACAATATCTGATTGGAACTGCATGAGGAAATCATTGGCGCTGGCTCCCCCATCCACTTTCAGACTCTTCAGATGAATACCGCTGTCCTGCTCCATGGCCCGCAGCACATCAGCAGTCTGATAGGCAATGGCCTCCAATGTAGCTCGAACAAAATGCTCCTTTGTACAGCCTCTGGTCAACCCTACCACCGTACCTCTGGCATACTGGTTCCAGTACGGCGCCCCCAGTCCTGCAAAAGCAGGCACGATATACATGCCGGCAGTATCCTCCACCATCTGACAATATCTCTGCGATTGCGGCGCACTCTGCAGCATCCTCATACTGTCCCTGAGCCACTGAATCCCTGCCCCTGCCACAAACACACTGCCCTCCAGGGCATAACCCGGCTGTTTTGTAGTTCCTGCTGCAATGGTGGTAAGCAGTCCCGATTTGGATACAATGGCCTCATCTCCCGTATTCATCAGCAGAAAACAGCCCGTACCATAAGTATTTTTCACCTCTCCCTGTTCAAAACAACATTGACCAAACAAGGCCGCCTGCTGATCACCTGCCGCACCGGTTATGGGAATCTCTCCTCCCAACACAGAAGGCGCCGTATGCCCAAAGGCATAACCTGAAGGGTGTACTTCGGGCAGAATCGCAGCCGGTATCCGGAATCGCTCCAGAATCTCTTCATCCCAGCAAAGCCTGTGAATATCATAGAGCATTGTCCTGGATGCGTTGGTATAATCCGTCCCGTGAACCGCCCCCTTTGTCAAGTTCCACATCAGCCATGTATCCACTGTGCCAAAGAGCAATTCCCCCGCCTCTGCCCGTTCCCTTGTGCCGGGCACATGCTGCAGAATCCATGCAATTTTCGTAGCGCTGAAATAAGCATCCGGTATCAGTCCGGTCTTCTCCTGAATTTTCCGATCAAATCCATCTTCCTTCAGGGCTTCAATCATATCCGAGGTGCGGCGGCATTGCCATACAATCGCATTGTACACAGGCTCTCCAGTCCTTTTATCCCATAGAATGGTAGTTTCCCGCTGGTTGGTAATGCCGATTGCTGCCACCTGTTCCGCCCCCACCCCTATCATTGCCATGCACTCTGTGGCCACCGCCAGTTGGGTGGACCAGATTTCTTTCGGATTATGCTCCACCCACCCCGGCTGCGGATATATTTGAGTGAATTCCTTCTGTGCCATAGAACAGATATTTCCGGCTTTATCAAACAAAATACACCTTGAACTTGTGGTCCCCTGATCCAGGGCCATCACATATTTCCCCATATCCTATTCACCTCATGTAAAAAATACCTGTACTTCCCTGACTGTTGTGCGCCAAACCATATGCGATCTGTGGTTTGGCGCCTCAATGTGCCCTGCTTTTTGTCAATAGCAATTTCATCAGGGGTTTACTTATAAATTATTGGTTCAAATCCACGGTAGTACCACCCTTCACTTCCACATATTTGCCATCATCCACATTGAGCCACACACTGGCCGCACTGGGATTATATACCATTTCATAATTGCCGGAGAATTTCAGATTTTTCGCTGCATCCATATAGTCGATAATCTCAATATTGGTCGCATACCAGATATCTTCACGTCCGCCCATGTACTTACAGAATTCCTCTATCACTTCCCAATTATTGGCATTGTCAAATTCATAGCTGTGTCCCCACACATACATCAGCTTCAGATATTGCCTTTTCTTGAAATTCGCGAAGAATTCCGCTTTTTTCATCAATTCAGGATCGTTGTGATGACAAGTGGGATGCCACTCCAAAGGATCCGTGGGCAGTTCATAATCAGCCTTCGCACCCACCACACGGCCATAAGCTATCCCCAACTGCCGGAATAACTGCTTAATCTCCTCACTGTAAGAACCATTCGGATATGCGTGTCCCCTTACCAGCTTGCCGGTCAAAGCCTCCAAACCTTTTCTGTCATCCAGAATCTCCTGCGCCACCTCAACCAACGGACAACGTGCAATGGTGGGATGCGTCGTACAATGTGTGGCCACCTCATGGTTTCGATACAATTCTTTGATTTTGTCCCGTCCGATACGAGGCGGATTCTGCTCCAGCTCCATCAATCCGTAATTCAGATTAAAAGTGCCTTTAATGCCGTATTTATCAAAAATCTCAATCAGCCTTTCATCCTGAATCTTGCCGTCATCATAGCTCATCGTAAGCGCTTTTGCCTTTCCCTCCGGGAAACAAATATACACCTTCATTCTATTCTCCATCCTTTCCGCAGACCATTCCCTGGGCTGCCCATATCATTATACTATTACTTTTGGAAACGATTGGCAACCTTTTTCTTCTTTGCATTTGGAGCGTTTTGTACTGCTTGTCCAACGCTTCTGCCCATGTCCGTCATTCCGCCGCATCGCCATTCGCAATATAATTATTTATCTGTCATTACGAAGATAGAAAACATAGAAATCCGCATTTCTTTTTCACCAGGAAATAACTACCTGCACCGAGACAGCCTCCTACAAAGTTAAGGAGCAAATCGTCCACATCCACACTGCGTCCGATAAAAAGCTGGCTTGTCTCGATAAAAAAGGGCAGCAGCAGCGAATATCCCACAACAGACCAGATATTCTGATTCCTTTTCCACAGCAGGACAATTCCGAATCCCCAGGGCATGAACATAATGACATTTCCCACAATATTGACCAGAAAAATATCCAAATTAAAATGCACAAAAAAACTGGTAATCGTCCGGAAAGGCACAAGGTTAATGCCTGTTCCCGTCATAATTTTCTCTGCCGCCCGCTCCGCCATCTGTATCGGGCTTCCATACTCCCCCTCCAGCACAAGCAGCAAAAGTCCTATATGAAACAGAATAAAACAGCCCATGGCAAGCTCCCTTACTATGGTAAGTTTTCTTGCCATAGCGGTACCCTCCGGCATCCCGGCTTTTTTGGACCCAGCAGCTTCCTCTCGCATTTCACCCTCTGCAAATCTTCCTGCGCCTTCAGCCCTTCCTGCTCTTCTGCACCTTTCCGCTGATCCTTTTATCCAGACGATACGGAACAAGATATAAATTGGCAAAGCTGCAATGATGATTATACACAATTTCCCAACATATTGTACCATATTCTGTTTTCCCTCCCTCTTATTTTGACTCAAATGCCGCCTCTTACAAAACGGCTCCACAATTGTTGGGTACTTTCAGCAACAATCTCACTTCTCCGGGCATAACTATTTTGTCATACTCTCAGCAATGTTGCCAATTATCGGGCTCATGAATGCAACTCCATACCATCCATTCCCTCTGCCAATTCCAAGTATAGCACAAATTCCCCGTTTACATGATCAAAAATTTTAGATTTGTTTGAAATCATTGTTTTCCATCATATTTTCAGTTATAATAAATATCATATTGTCTCATTTAAACAGATGGCATCCGCCTGTAAAGTACCTGCTCACAAAATGCGACGGAGGAATTCATTGCCGTTTCACTTAATGTCCAGAAATTCATTCCTCTTGCATGGAAACTAACGGGCGGATGCGAAATAAATTGTCATCAGCGACAATGAAACAGGAGGTTATATGATCAATATCGCTATGAGATCACAGGGGGCCATTGACAACAGCTCCCTTTCATCTATCAACACCATCACATGTGATGTGGTGCAGGCACAAACGATTCACTCTCTTAATACAAGGAAACAAAGAGGTACAACATCATCGGCTGCGCAAACTCAGCATGGAGCAACTTCCGCGCAGTCACAGTCTGCTCCCATACCTGCACGCCCTCAGCCCGGCTCGGCTTCCGCGCAGTCACAATCCGCCCCTATACCTGCACGCCCTCAGCCCGGCTCGGCTTCCGCGCAGTCACAATCCGCTCCCATACCTGCGCACAGACCCACTCCCCCTTTGCAGCATATGGTACAAAAAGGCCAGAAAATCGCCCTTGAAAGCACGCATCCCCTTCACACATTAAAAGCTTGCCTGGGTTGGAATACCACGAATGCACATTGCGATGTGGATGTCTCCGCTTTTCTACTGGACAGCACCGGCAAAGTCCCCGGAGATGCCTGGTTTATATTTTATGGCCAGACGGAAAGTCCTGACCACAGCACAATATTTTGTCCTGAACAATCGGCAGACCGTGAAAGTATTACCCTCTATTTAGACAAGCTCAACCCTACAGTGAAAAAAATTGTTTTTGTTCTGACAATCCATGAGGCTTTGGAAAAAAATCTGCACTTTGGAATGGTTCAGGACGCATATATCAGAATATTAAATGCTGACAGTAAAGAAGAACTGGTCAGTTTCAAAATGACTGAATACTATTCAAATATCATATCCATGATGATTGGTGAAATATATCAGCACAATGGCGTCTGGAAATTTAACGCAATCGGCAATGGCGTTGCAAGAGATTTGCCCGGTTTATGTGAATTGTATGGCGTACAAGTAAGCGATTGATCTGATGTTGCCAACGTGGAACCCCACTGACAGAATAACACAAATATGATTGTCACACGAAAATCAGGAGGAAATACAAATGTTAAAATTTGAAACTGTAAATGAATTGACCTTGAAAGTAACCTGCACTGGAAATGATGTCCTTTTTACCAAAGCCGGATCTTTCATTGCCGGTGAAAGCCAAAACGGGAAAAATTACCAGTTTGAAAAGCTTCTTCTGGGTCCCCAGAACAATCTTGCCCAGGCTGCTTTGGGTTCTCTGTTAAGACGCGTTACCGGAGAAAACCTTCCGCTGATGAAAGTTACCATGAACGGTGATTCCGTCACCTATTATGCCAATTACGGCCAGCATGTGGTAATCTATAAGCTTGCCGTAGGCGAAACCGTTTCCGTTGAATCAGAAAATATATTAGCCTTCACGCAGGATTGTAAATATGATGTGCGTTTCATCGGCTGCGGCATCATATCACAGAAAGGACTTGCCACTTCAACCCTTACAGGTACGGGCAGCAGCGCCTATGTCGCAATCTTGTCTGACGGTAATCCCATTGTGTTAAGCAATATCCAGAGCCGGAGCACAATCTCCGTAGATCCGGATGCTGTCATCTGCTGGATAGGCCAATCCGGTACTTGCGACCCTTCCATCCGGACTGACTTATCCTGGAAAAATCTTATCGGCCAGGCCTCAGGTGAATCCTATGCCTTTGAGTGGAGCGGGAGCCAGGCAGTCTCCGTCATTGTGCAGCCTTCGGAACGCCGGATGAATCCTTAACCCAGCCAAGACATAGACAGGCAAGACATGGACAAAACAAGAGCAGCCGTTTTCATATACGAAAGCCGCTGCTCTTCAGAAATCATACTTCGTTTCCACAGTTCTTCCGGCCGCCGGACATCATCTCCGACTGTTTGATTCCTGTCATTTACAGCCTCCTGATCGGGAAAAACATATAACCCTGTCCATTCTCTGCCGGGCAGTTGAAATCATGCACTGCTCCCGCCAGTTCCATTCCCTGCTCTGCCATATATGCCAGCACCTTCCGAAATATATCCTCTTCTGTACACTTTACATACAAATATTCATAGGCCGGAATCGTCCATTTTACCCATCCTTCCGGTGCCTCCGCTTCATCTACAGTCTCCACCCCCGCCAAATACAAGCCTTCTGTAAATTCATTTTCCCATGGTCTGAAAGAACGGGAAAAATCGGACATTGCCCCCCATATTCCCCTGATATTGCCATGCTCATCCTTTTTGGCCAGATGATACACCTCATGAAAATGACTGTTCGCCTCCTGCCACAATCCCTGTATAAAGCCTGTACCATCCTTAGTAGATCCCTCTTTTCCTATCACAGAAAAGGATTCCTTCACACATCTTTTTATATCCATGCTGTTACCTCGCTTCATTCACCTGTTGCTAAGATATCCTTTTCAAAGTCACTGGTGGCTTTTGCGTGACAAGAAAAGGATTGTTAGAATCGTCAAAATCAGGACACATTCTTACTGATAATCCGGCTCTACAGAATTATCATACCGGAAATGGCGAATTTGTCAAGTAGAAAGGTCGGTCATACTGTTGGGTAAATATTTCAGAGAGTGGTGTCATTCAGCTTAATCAGCAGATATTAGACTTCCTTAATCTGAAGATCGGAATGGCGCTTTTATCTATCCGGAGCAGTGATATTGCTTTTACAATGGGCACAACTGGTCCTCTGTTGGAAAGAGCCGATACTTATGAGGGTGAAATCAAAACTTACTAAACAAGTATGTACGCATAGGCAGACTGAAGGAATTATCTTCTGCACAGAGAGAAAATTTGGAGAAGATGCGTGATGCAAAGCGACAGGCATAGAACTGAAAAAATATATATCTACAAAAGATAAGAATGACATCTTAATGCTTATGTGATAAAATTTTTATGGATGGCAAAAAAGACAAATAGGAAGTTGTAGTATTTTTACCACTGTTAGTATAAGAAAAAACCAGGAGGATTGAAATGGAACAACATAAATTGGGGATAAAACCGGAATTTTTTGAACAGTTGGTGCGCTGCGATTGGTTCTGTAATTGTGGTGACAAGTCCTTTGACCAGTTTGAGGTAATTATAGAGGAAAATCAGGAACATGGGATAGCGTGCTTAAACTCATTGGTGTATGAGAATGCAAGTTTGGAAAAGCAAAACGACATGTCTTTTGCTGTACGAGAGGTCCCCATAGACTGGAATGATGTCGTTGAAGAGATTAACCAGTCAGGCTATATTGGCAAGGTATCCAAGAGGATTAAGTCGGGGTTGAAAATGAAAGGCATTCCGGAGGAAAAGGTATTGACAATGATCCGGTGGAATGTCTTCCATTTGTTCATGGCAAATTATTTTTCGGAGTATTATACAGATACATTTTATGAGCAGATGCTTCAGATTTATTTATCCGGTCATCTTCCTTGTGGGTATGAATGGAAGAAATTTAGGGTGTATTGAGATAACAGGAGGGTATTTAAATGATTACGCAAGAGAACGAGAAGATTGCAGTCGATTGTCTGAAAGCGGTACTTGCACTGATTCATGAGCAGCGGTATAAGGAGCTGAACACAGTTGTGGACGAGATTCACTATGATAAGCTGGACGAGGTATTGGATGTTATTGAGGAGAGTATTTATCCATATGTGATAGACGGCTTTGATCCAGAAGTGAAGTATCATCTGTATGAGATGGGTGACAAAAAGAGTTTCTGTTTGGACTATCCCCTGACTTCATGTGGGGTAGGACTTTCAGGGATATTGTTTCTGGTCTTTGAGTATACGGATAACGGTTTGGTCAAGATCATACACACGATAGATGCTGATTAGGGTGCCGCATCCCGCTGTATTGTTTTTAAGGCATCAGGCATCAACACCTGATAAACTGAAAATCAGGATGATAACACCAGGTGGAGCAGTAGAATATGATATCCAGGTAATGAAATCTCAGCAATACACCCTGGAAGAGATTTTTGAGAAAAAGCTGCTGCTGTTGATTCCTTTTTATATCTTTTCCCACGAAAAACGGTTTGAGGAATATGAGAAGGATAAAGAGAAACTGAAGACATTGCAGGAGGAATACGATCAAATCAAAAACAAGTTGGAAGAACTCTTAAACCAGAGAGTCATCAGCGAATATACAAGATGCACCATTATTAATATGTCGAACAAAGTATTGGAGCATATCGCTATAAAATACAATTCTGTTAAGGAAGGAGTGAAAGCAGTTATGGGTGGAAAAGTTTTAGAATATGAAGCAAAGACCATAAAAAGAGAAGGTATTGAACAAGGCATTGAACAAGGTATTGAACAAGGTATTGAACAAGGCGAAGACAGACTTTCTAAGTTGATTGCAAAGCTGATGGAAAATGAACGGTCACAGGATGTCATCAGAGTTACACAAGATAAACAGTACAGAAATAAGCTATACCAAGAATATCTCATCAACCAATAATCGTATTCTAAAAGCATTTTAAATATTTGTATATATTGTCAGTTCTGTATTGATATATAGGGCTGGCAATTTTATCTCCTGGAATTCCTACAATTCAATTTGTAAATCACATGAACAGAAAAATATATCAGCGTTATTTAGAAACCAGCGTTTATACATATGTAGGAATATATAAAGAATTTATATTATCATTACCAAACGACATACCTTCCATAGGAATGTTAATTTGCGATCAAATTACTCATCCATCTATGTATTTCACAGAACCATCTCCTTACTTAGAAGATAATTATTTTGGAAAATTTGCGTCCTATCCGAAACATCGTTTTAAAAATGAAGATGAACTATATATAACTGCTGTTTCAATGATTGCTGGCATTTTACGTTTAGATGAAACAGGCTTTACAAAGAATAGGGACGTGACAAAAAGAATTACTGTATCCTGCCGACAGGCTTCGGTTCTATTCAGCGCAATTTTAAAAGCGAAAGGAATCCCTTGCCGTTCCAGGGCCGGATTTGTGGATTTTGGGGATACAGGTGATAGTTATATGGAACATTGGGTTAACGAGTAATGGGACTTTAATGAAAATAGGTGGGTTTTGGTAGATGTTGATGGTTATTATGAGTATGAACAGCGTTTTGGCTACAGCCAATTTGATTTACCACGCCGAAAATTTGTAACTGCATCCGAAGCATGGATTGGCTTGAGAAAAAATATACTAAATAAAAAATTAGATGTTTTTTTACCAAATCCTTTGGAAGGTGTCTGTGAATACTTGTTCATGGATTTTCATGCATTGATGAATAATGAAATTTTTTATTCTTATCAGCCCCTATATCTTCGTGATGGTATACATGCACTGAACGAAAGTGAATTATATGAACTTGACCGTTTGGCAGAATTGCTGTCAGAACCTGATAAAAATATTGAACAGATAGAATATTTATGGACTACAAACGAGAAATTTTCTGTTCTAACAGATAATACACAGAACATCTACTATGATACTTTTAGATAACACTATACCGAAAAATAATCTGCAAATATAGGACTTCCTCAATCTGAAAATTGGATTGGAGCTTTTATTTTTCCATAAAATGTGGCAATCTGCTTATTACTGTAAATTGCCACATTATCCTTTCCTTAATCTGCTTTAACTTACACAGTGTCAGCACCATGTTCAAATCATTACTAAGGAAAATATTATCTTCCTTAGTAACCGGGAGTTGTATTGATTCAATAGTGACGTTACTTTCTGTTTGGCTTTCTTTTGATTCTCAACAGTCTAATGAAATCATTAAATAAAGAAGTATCCACTGGCTTAAACATTATCCATTTCCCATCATGGTAAGTTTGAGCTTTGTCATATATTTCTTGAACTTCTTTTGAGTATTTTTCCCTATCTGTTTCAAATTTTAACCGTTCGTCTTTCCCAAAGATAATCATAAGACCCACACAGTTTTCTCTTGCATATAATGCACACAGCGTTTTACCGCCCCGCCGATATTTATATTCATATTTCCATGCTTTACCGCCTTTATCCCACAAACAATCCATATCATATTTTTCATCAATTAAAGCACATAACTTATTCCATACATCATATAGAGATTCTCCAACTAAATCTGTCATTTCTTCTTGGTTAGGTATCGTATCAAGCATATTAGCCCTCCTATATAACTATCAACTCTAGTAGATATGGGGATTACTCCCCATACCCCTACACAAAACCGTACGTGCGCTATTAACGCATACGGCTTTTCACTTTATATTTCATACTCTATCTATAAAACAAACTTACCTTAATACTTGGCTCTGGCAATGGAAATGTCCGCAATAATCCGTTAAAGAAAGTATCTATTGTATAACTTCTCTTTTGGCTCCTTCGATTCAGCCATTTAAACAGCAGCCATTTTGTTTGCATAAGAAAGTTCTTCACTTCCTTGGTATTGTCCGTCACTCCATAATACTGATAGTGCCCTCGGAGTTTCGCATTGATTGTTTTAAACATCTGCTCTAATGGCATTGTTCTATGCGTTTTAATCCATTCCTTCATTGCTTTGATTTTACTACGGAACTTCTTCTTACTGGTCTTTACCCTACAACGGAAAAACCGTTTCTTTCCGTCCATCCCACTATAAAACGTGAAGCCAAGAAAGTCAAAGGTTTCTGGTTTCCCCTCTCCCCTTGTTTTTCGGTTCTGCCTGGCAAACCTCCCGAACTCTAATATCTTCGTCTTTTCTTCCGCCAATTCCAATCCATACTTCCTAAAGCGCTCTTCAAGTCTCTTCCTGAATACTTCTGCCTCATTCCGGTTCTGGAAACAACATACAAAATCATCACAATAGCGAATCAGATAACATTCTCCTTTGCATTGTCTCTTTACGATTACATCAAACCAGTTATCCAGTACATAATGCATGTATATATTTGCAAGTATCGGACTGGCTCCGTTCCCCTGTGGGGTTCCCCGTTCACTGTTCAGATATTTCCCGTTTTCCATGATTCCCGCTTTCAGTAATTTCTCGATTATTTCAAGAAATTTTCTGTCTGCTATATCATGCGACAGCATCTTCATCAGCCATTCGTGGTCTACATTATCAAAGA
>CAMWLE010000040.1 GCA_947175015.1 uncultured bacterium | reverse complement strand
GAGCGCCGCCCTGTCACGGCGGAGGTCGTCGGTTCGAGTCCGATCTGGGTCGTTTCTGTTTCATTTATGATATTCATTTTATTGAGAATTTATTAATCTTTGCAATGTTTTATCTAAGTTGAATTCCAGGATAATTTATTTGAATCTTTGTCAGTGTAATAGTTTTATTAGCACATCTCATGAAGTCAAAATCGAGCTGCTGTCCGATTTTGTGGAGTTTGTGCGCGAAATCGCTGCATTTGCGATTTCTGTGCATCAGTTACTGGTCACGGAGTGAACAGTAAGTCTGTTGGTTTTTATGTAGTGCAAATGATATAATATCCTATTGCATTTAGCAATGGAATCTAATATAATGTATTAATTGACAAAATCATCTAATAAGCAAGTGTTAAGAGTAAAAAATAATAAAAAAGGGTTATGAAAATGGTCCGAATAGGAACTGTGAAGGGAAAAATGAAAAATCAAGAGAAAAACAATTTAACAGAAGGAACTATCTGGAAGAAGATATTGTTTTTTGCCTTTCCTATTTTTCTGGGGCAGGTATTTCAACAGCTCTATAATACTTTTGATTCTCTGATTGTGGGAAAGTTTCTGGGGGATGAGGCATTAGCGGCGGTCAGTTCTTCCGGCAGTCTGATATTTATGATGGTGGGTTTTTTCGGCGGGGTAGCCATGGGAGCCGGGGTTATGATCGCCAAGGAATATGGTGCGAAAAATTATGAGGCAATGCGTCGTGTCATACATACGGATGTGGCATTCGGGCTGTCGGCCGGAATACTACTGACGATTTTAGGTGTGTGCTTTACACCGACGATCCTGCGTTGGATGCATACACCGGAAAATGTGTTGCCGCAGTCTGTTGAATATTTCCGGTTTTATTTTTGCGGTGCGGTTTTTTCAGTGATGTATAATATATTTGTGGGGATTCTGCAGGCAGTGGGCGACAGCAGGCATCCGTTGTATTATCTGATTTTTTCTTCCATGGTAAATGTGGTGCTTGATCTGGTGCTGGTAGGGGGATTCCATTTGGGCGTGGGCGCAGCGGCATTGGCCACCACCATATCCCAGGGAATCAGTGCGACCCTTTGTATGGTACAGCTTCTGCGTTCTGAGGCGGAATATCGGCTGCGGTTCAGGGAAATTGGTTTTCACATGGATAGCATGAAGAAGATCATCCGTTTTGGATTGCCTTCTGGTGTGCAGAACTCCGTGATTGCTATGGCGAATGTAGTGGTACAGACGAATATCAATTCCTTTGGACAATTTGCCATGGCAGGGTGCGGCTCTTACTTTAAAGTGGAGGGATTTGCATTTCTGCCAATTACTTGTTTTGCACAGGCGTTGTCTACCTTCGTAGGACAGAACCTTGGGGCAAAGCAGTATGCAAGAGTGAAAAAAGGTGTGCGTTTTGGTATTCTATGTTCGGTGTCCATGGCTGAGGTGATTGGGATCATTTTCTGGCTCGCTGCGCCTGTGTTGATCGGATTGTTCAGTGATTCTGCGGAAGTGGTTGCTTTTGGTGTCAGGCAGGCTCGTGTGGAAGCGCTTTTTTATTGTATGCTTGCGCTGGCGCATTGTATTGCCGGAATTATGCGCGGTGCCGGCAAGGCTACAGTTCCCATGTTTACGATGCTGGGCTTCTGGTGTGTGCTGCGGGTGACTTACATTACCGTCATGCTGCGTTTTATACCGCAGATTGAGGTGGTTTTCAGTGCATATCCCTTGACTTGGGGGACAAGTTGTATTGTGTTCTTGATATATTTCCTGAAAGCGGACTGGATTCATAGTTTTGACCGTTTGGAAAGTGTACAAAGAAATTCTAAGCCAGCATAAGAGGATGTGTCCCCCCTGGGCGCTGACTAAGAATCTCTGGTCTGCATAGCAGGCTTTTTTCCACACGGAGGAATGTCAAACGAGCAAGCTCGCCTTGTGCAGGATGCCACATCCGTATGTATGACACGACGCATTGCCTCATAATCATTCTTCCGGCTTTGCACCAATTGTTTGTGCCGCTGTTGGCGGCAGTTACTTTTCACACCTACGCCACCGCGAGGCGTTTTCACGCGCTTTATGCGTGAAAAACCCGAGACTGCTTGCGCCAAAATGAGCGAATTTGGCTCATTTTGTGTGCATCATGTTGCTTTGAGCGGCGAAGCCGTGAAAAGTAACTGGCGGCATGGCGGGAATTGTGAAAAAAACGGAAAGAGTATTGTAATTTGTCGGCTAATGAGAGAGAATAGATAAGGGAGATAATAGTATATGATTCAAATTATAACGGATTCCGCATCGGATATTGTGAATGTGCAAAGAGAGGACTTGATGGTTCTGCCAATCAATATTACTTTTGGAGAACATGAGTACCAGGATGGGGTCAATTTGACACATAAGATGTTTTATGAGAAGCTGGTGGAATCGGATGAACTGCCGGTTACCAGTCAGGTGCCGCCATTTGCATTTGAAGAGGCATACAGGAAAGTGAAGGAGCAGGGGAATCAGGCGATTGTCATTACCTTGTCTTCAAAACTATCCGGTACATGGCAGAGTGCAAAGATTGCCACGGAAAAATATGGGGATGTTGTCAGGGTAATAGACAGCGAGAATGCCAGCATTGGAGAGCGCACATTGGTGGAATATGCGCTGAGGCTGAAAGACAGTGGTCTGGCTTTTGAGGAAATTGTGAATAGGCTGGAGGCGGATAAGGTACGGATCAGATTGGTTGCTTTGTTGGATACACTGGAATATCTGAAAAAGGGAGGGCGAATTTCCAAAACGGCAGCAATTGCAGGCAGCCTGTTATCCATCAAACCTGTGATTGCCATTCAAAATGGAGAGGTGGCGGTATTGGGCAAGGCGCGTGGTTCCAAACAGGGGAATAACCTTTTGGCAGAGCAGATTCGTCAGGTAGGGGGAATTGATTTCGAGAAGCCATTTGTATTAGGCTATACCGGCATGAGCGATGCGGTTCTGCAGAAGTATATTGCGGATAATGAGGCATTGTGGAAAGGTTATGTGGAAACTTTAGAATCCACCAGTGTGGGAGGTACCATTGGAACACATATTGGTCCGGGGGCCATTGGTGTAGCATTTTTCTCGGCAAACTGATGTCAGGCTAAGGTATTGTCTGTATCGGTTTTGCGCATTGAAAGTGGATAAAAGTAATTATAATTTATTTTTAATCATCGGAGGTAATTATGAAAGAAGTAGCGGAGCAGTTTTTGACAGGAGAGAGGGCGATGTTCCAGGCGCAGAATTGTCATATCAGTTATTGTACCTTTGCTGACGGAGAATCGCCTTTGAAAGAAAGCAGTGATTTGGAGATTGACAATACGTTGTTTAAGTGGAAATATCCTTTGTGGTATTGTAAAAATGTGGTTATGAAGGATTCCACTATGTTTGATATGGCAAGAGCGGGTATATGGTATACAGAGAATATTACTATTACAGATACCATTATTGAGGCACCTAAAACGTTCCGACGTACCAAAGGAATTACCCTGTGCAATGTGGATATGCCAAATGCCGGCGAGACGCTTTGGAATTGTCAGAATGTGAAAATGGAGCGTGTGATGGCGAAGGGAGATTATTTTGCCATGAACAGCAGCGGTATTGTTGCCAGGAATTTTGATTTGGTGGGAAATTACAGTTTTGATGGCGGTTCCAATATTGAAATCCGCAATTCCCGTCTGTTGTCCAAGGATGCTTTCTGGAATGCGGAGAATGTTACAGTCTATGATTCCTTTATTTCAGGGGAATATCTGGGCTGGAATTCCAAGAATATCACTTTGGTGAATTGTACCATTGAGAGCTTGCAGGGAATGTGCTATATTGATAATCTGGTGATGAAAAATTGTCGGCTCATGAATACGAATCTGGCTTTTGAATATTCTCAGGCAGATGTAGAGATTATTGGGAATGTGGACAGCGTATTTAACCCCAAGGGTGGTATTATCCGCGCCGACAGGATAGGAGAGCTGATCATGGACGGCAGGAAGGTGAAGATTGATCAGACCAAGATTGAAGCCGGCGAAATTCTGAAGCAGTCTGACAGGGCATCCTGGGAGGCGTGAGTGTATATTCGGGCGGTGTATGAGAAGCATTGTATCGCATAAAGTGATGATGGCGGAGGCCTATTGTCTACAATTTGTGCGCTGAAAAGTATTGCAAATGAAAATTTGGTTGTATCCTGACATTTGCAAGGGCATTTGATGATGTCTCTTGACTATGGAGGGGAAATGATAGAGGGATATTGGAAAGGTAAAGCAGATATGAAGTACAATTTTGATAAGTTGATTAACAGGCGGGGAATGGGGTCGTTGAAATGGGATGTGCCAGAGCATGAGCTTCCTATGTGGGTGGCAGATATGGATTTTGAAACGGCACCGGAGATTGTAGCATATTTGAAGTCTCGTGTGGAGCATGGAATTTTTGGATATTCTGTGATTACGGATGAATGGTATGAGGCATATATGAGCTGGTGGAGCCGTCGTCATCATCTGCAAATCGAAAAAGAATGGATGATTTTCTGTACGGGAGTTGTGCCGGCGATTTCCAGTGCGGTGCGGAAATTGACTACGGTGGGGGAGAATGTACTGATACAGACGCCTGTATATAATATTTTCTTTAATTGCATACGTAATAATGGACGAAATATTCTGGAAAGTCCTCTGGTATATGATGGCAGAGAATATTCTATTGACTTTGCTGATTTGGAAGAAAAACTTGCAAATCCCCAGACTACACTGATGCTATTGTGTAATCCCCACAATCCGGTGGGAAAAATATGGGATAAGGAGACACTTGCGCATATTGGAGAGCTTTGTGCAAAGCACCATGTGCTGGTATTGTCGGATGAGATTCACTGTGATCTGACAGATCCTGGCTTTGAGTATGTGCCTTTTGCTTCTGTGTCCGAGGTATGTCGAAATAACAGTATCACATGTATCGCACCTACGAAGACTTTTAATATAGCCGGATTGCAGACAGCGGCGGCAGTGGTGCCTGATCCTGTACTGCGCCATAAGCTGAACAGAGGATTGAACACGGATGAGGTGGCGGAGCCGAATGTGTTTGCCATTGGAGGTGCGGTGGCTGCCTTCCAATATGGGGAAGCATGGTTGGAGGAATTGAGAGAGTATCTGGGTGAAAATAAAAGTTGTGTCAGACGTTTTGTAGAGCAGAAGATTCCTATGCTGCGGGTGGTGCCTTCTCATGCTACGTATCTGTTGTGGCTGGACTGCAGCAGCATTACAGAGGATGCAGGAAAGTTGGCTGCATTTATCCGTAAGGATTCCGGTCTGTATCTCACAGAAGGGAGAGAGTATGGTGAGTGCGGCAGGCAGTTTCTTCGCCTGAATCCGGCTTGTCCCAGGGAACGGTTGATGGATGGGCTGGAGCGATTGGAAAAGAGTGTGTCCCGATATATGGAAAACAGGAATGGATGAGAAGCAGAAATTAGTGGAAAAATATGGATTAAAGCATGAAAATTGTGCATGGTATTCAGAAAAAGAAAATTCTCACAAACATTTGATCTTTAAAGATGCTTTCTTTGAAAGGACGGATGTGCTCGGTCTATTGTTCCGTATCAATAAGTTATGTATGGCAAAGGTAAAGTATTTCCGAAAGAATATTATGAAATATGAGCCGTTAAAGTATGATTACCGGAAGGGATTTTTGGTGGTGCCGTTGTGGGATGCCGATTTTCTGCGTCATCGTTATTCGGGATATATTCTCGATTTCCGTTATTTGCAGACAATTACAGTTTATGAGGATTTTATAAAGTTATGTCAGGAATTGGAGGCTTTTGAAACGACAGAATGGGAGATTCACTGAATATCGGCGAGAATATATGCAGATTGCGGAGAGGGAGAAAGCTGACACAAGAGCAGTTGGCGCATTTTATTGGGGTGACGAAGGGCTCTGTGTCCAAATGGGAGACAGGGCAGAGTATGCCGGACATTACATTATTGCCCCGTTTGGCCGCCTATTTTGATATTACGGTGGATGAGCTGATTGACTATCAGCCGTTGTTGTCCAGAGAGCAGATTACAAAGCTTTATCGGGATTTTGCATTGGAATTTGTAAGTGGTTCTTTTCAAAATGTTATGGATAAAATACAGGATTATGTGAAAAGGTACTATTCCTGTTATCCCTTTTTGTTTCAGGTATGTGTGCTATGGCTGAATCATTATATGTTGGCAGAAGATGGAGAGGAGCAGAGGGAAATTTTGCGGTCCATTGTAAAATTATGTGAGCATATAAAAGAAAACTGCAGAGATGTGGGAATTTGTAATGATACTATTGTCCTTCAGGGGATAGCATATCTGACTCTGGGGCAGGCGCAAGAGGTAGTTGATGCTTTGGAAGGAGTGTCGAAACAAAATAAGCTGGTCAATCAGGGTGGATTGGTCATCAGTCAGGCATATATGATGCTTGGGGAAAAGGAGAAAGCGGAAAGCTATACTCAGGCGGCAATGTATAGTGCAGTGTTGAATCTGATTGGGAATGCCACACAATATCTTTCCATACGGAGTGACGATTTGACAATCTGTGATGAGACGATTTCCCGTATTGAACAGGTTGCGGAGGCCTATGAATATAGAAAGCTCCATCCCAATAATATGGCAGTGTTTGAATATCAAGCAGCCTTGTGTTATGCGTTGCATGAGGAGAAACAAAAGGCAATTAAGCATATGGGCAGATATGTTGCCTGTCTTGAAGAACTGTTTTCGGCGGATATATTGGTGCTTCATGGGGATGCTTATTTTGATGGAATTGAGGAATGGCTGAAAGAGCCGTTAGGCAGTATGGTGGCGCCTCGCAGCAGGAAACTTGTTATAGAGGACTGCATACAAACTTTGTCCCAATCTGTTTTCACCATTTTGGATGGAGAGCCGGAATATGAGAGATTGAAGAGCAGAGTGAAAGCGATAAAATAGTAAAGTAAGCGATGGGAAAGTCGCAAAATAACAAAGCAGCAAATAATAAAGCAGCAAATAGTAAAGTGGCAGAATAATAAAGAATAACCTGCATGTAGGATATCATATTATATAGGATGTCTTACATGCAGGTTTTTGAGTTGCAATAGTTTTTGAGTTGCAATAGTTTTTGAGTTGTATTTGTTATGGTGTCAGCTCTTGTTTGGGGGCATAGAGGGTTTCTAATCCTTTGAGGTATTGGTAGCGTTCGTTTGCTTGTGCGGCTGCCTCTTGAAACAGGAGTTCCGCTTCCTCAGGGTGGTAGCGCTTCAATGCATCGTAACGGATTTCTCCCTCTAAAAATGTCTCATAATCAAGGCTGGGCTCTTTACTATCCAAAATAAAGGGGTTTTTTCCCTGTGCCTTATATCCGGGATGAAAGCGGAACAAATGGTAATATCCGGAATCCACTGCTTTTTTGGCTTCATGGGGTGAGGTTCCTAAGCCTGCGCGAATGCCATGGGCGATACAGGTAGCATAGGCAATCACCAAAGAAGGTCCCGGATAGGCAGCCGCCTCCGTGAGTGCTTTTACAGTTTGATTATAATCAGCACCCAGAGCGATTTGGGCCACATATACATTTCCGTAGGTCATGGCAATGGAGGCCAAATCTTTTTTACGGGTTTTCTTGCCTCCGGTGGCAAATTTGGCAGTGGAACCTATGGGAGTGGCTTTGGATGCCTGACCGCCGGTATTGGAGTATACCTCTGTGTCCAATACCAGGATATTGATATTTTTGCCGCTGGCAAGTACGTGGTCTAAGCCGCTGAAACCGATATCATATGCCCAGCCGTCACCGCCCAGAATCCATTGGATTGTCTCCTGTTCTTCGGAATCGTTGGTGCTGTGTGGGGAAGTCAGGTTATGGGGTGTTTCCATGTCTTGTCTGGAATCCAAATTTTGCGCGATGTTTCTATTTTCTTTTGCAGATGATTCTTTTGCGGATGAATGGAGTGTGTTTTTTTGTTTTCTGGCTGCGTCTTGGGCCATAAGCATGCCATAACCAAATTCGGCGGCATCTTCAAACAGAGAATTTGACCAGGCAGGGCCGTGTCCTTCGGCATCCAAAGTGTAAGCGCAGGATGGTGCGGAGTTGCCCCAAATGGAACTGCAGCCTGTGGCATTGGCGATATACATCCTGGAACCGAACAGTTGGGTCAACAGTTTTACATATGGCGTCTCGCCGCATCCGGCGCAGGCTCCCGAAAATTCCATAAGAGGACGTAAGAATTGACTGCCCTTGAGTGTGTCAGTACGGAATTTTTGGGCTGCTTCCTTGTTGGGAAGCAAGGGTTTACAGTAATCAAATGCCTGCTGCCATTCCTTGTGGGGATATTTTTCCTCATGTTCGTTGACAGGAATCATTTCCAATGCTTTCTTTCCTTGTTTTCCGGGGCAGACTGCCGCACAGGTGCCGCAGCCAGTGCAGTCAACCTGGGATATGGTGATGGCAAAGGAATGATGATCCAATCCGGCCATGGGGAGGCTGTCCATGCTCTTGGGTGCTGCGGCAAGCTCTTTCTCATCCAGTACTGCAGGTCGGATAACCGCATGGGGGCATACGAAAGAACATCGATTGCATTGGATACAGTTTTCCGGCTTCCACACCGGGAGTTCTGTGGCAATATTGCGTCTTTCATGTGCAGTGCTTCCAGGGGGCGTGTAGCCATCCGCGTAAGGTAGGAAAGCGGATACCGGAAGATCGTTGCCTCGCTGATCTGTGACAGGCTGCTGAATGTTTTTGACAAAATCTATCATTTCCGGACGGTCAGGGAGTGGAGCATTGTCTAAGGAATCGGAAGGGGCTGATGTATTTGTCAAGGCGGAGTGATTTCGGGAAGAAGCATTGTCATTTGATTCGCAGATACGCCAATGCTCCGGTATCTGAATCTCATATACCTCTGTAAAACCTCGATCGATTGCCTGATAATTCATCTCCAGGATTTTGCTGCCGTTTTTTCCATAGCTTTTTTCAGCGGCTTCTTTCATCCATCGCTTGGCATCTTCTGGTGAGAGAAGTCCTGATACGGCGAAAAAAGCTGCCTGCAGGATGGTGCTGGTTTTGCTGTTCAGCCCGATTTCCTTGCCAATGCCTATAGCATCAATGACACAGAACCGGATTTTGTGTTTGGCAAGGTAGGACTTCATAGTATCTGGAAGGTATTGTTCTAATTCATGCAACATAGAACTATATTTTGTTTCTGAGAGTTCTTTGCTCTTGGAGAGAAGGTCATCTTTGGATATTCCGTCATCCATGGAAAGTTCCACATTTTCGGCAAACGCAGCGTTTATGGCAGACGTAGATTTTCCGGCAAGCACAGCGTCTTTGACAGATGTAGACTTTTCGGCAAACGCAGCGTCCTTCTCAGGCCTGGTATTTCCGCTGTTTTCTCTGAAATGATAGTTGAGCAGGAAAGTTCCGCCCTCTTTCAATTCCTGCGCCATTTGGTATTTGTGCAGGTATACCTGGTTGTGGCAGGCAACGAAATCGGCTTTGTGTATCAGGTAAGCGCTTCGGATAGGACTTTTTCCGAAGCGAAGATGGGAGATAGTCAGTCCCCGGGATTTTTTGGAATCATATTCAAAATACCCCTGCGCTGTCATATCTGTGTGATTTCCGATAATTTTAATTGCGTTTTTGGTGGCGCTGACAGTGCCGTCACCGCCCAATCCCCAGAATTTGCAGGAAACAATGTTGTCAGGTGCAGTGTCGGGGATTTCCGGAACTGTCAATGACAGATGTGTCACATCATCTGTAATGCCCACTGTGAAATATGGCTTGGTAACGTTTGCGTATACAGCCGCAATCTGAGCCGGAGTGGTATCTTTGGAGCTGAGTCCGTAACGGCCGGAAAAAATGCGGAGAGGGAATTGAGCGGTATCTGTGTATACATCAGCGGTACAGGAGACAGCATATCCCTGCCTGGCCAATGCCGCTGTCACATCCAGGTACAGGGGTTCTCCGGCAGCGCCTGGTTCTTTGGTGCGGTCCAACACGGTAATCTGTCTGACGTTTTTCGGCAGCTTCTGTACAAGGTGGGCACCACTGAAAGGGCGGTAAAGATGTACGATGATCAGGCCGAATTTCTGTGTCGGCACACTGTCCAGGTATTCTTTGATGGTTTCACATATGCTGCCCATGGCAATAATTACATGTTCTGCATCGGGGGCACCATAATAGTCAAAGAGACCATAGGAGGTTCCAAGTTTGTCGTTGATTTTGGCAAGCTGGTTTTCCACGATTTGAGGCAATGCCTGATAAAAAGGATTGGAGGCTTCTCTTGCCTGGAAAAAGATATCAGGATTTTGAGCGGAACCATATACTTTACCATGGGTAGGATGAAGGGAACGATGGCGAAAACGTTCCAGGGCTTCCATGTTTACCATTTCTTTCAGATCCGCATATTCCCAGACCGCAATTTTGTGCAATTCGTGGGAGGTGCGGAAGCCGTCAAAGAAATTCAGGAAGGGAATCCGGCCTTCCAGAGCAGCCAGGTGAGCAACAGGAGATAAGTCCATTACTTCCTGAACACTGCTTTCAGAGAAAATGGCGGTACCTGTTTGGCGGCAGGCATAAATATCGGAATGGTCGCCGAAGATGGAGAGGGCATGGGTGGCAATGGTTCTGGCTGCAACATGTATGACACCGGGCAGTAGTTCTCCGGCAATACGGTAAAGATTAGGAAGCATGAGCAGCAGTCCTTGTGAGGCGGTAAAGGTGACGGCCAGAGAACCAGCCAGCAATGCACCATGTACCGCACTTGCAGCACCCGCTTCCGATTGCAGTTGGGAAATTTCCAGGATTTGGCCGTAAATATTTTTTTGACCTTTGCCTGCCCATTCATCACAAAGTTCTGCCATGGGGGAAGATGGGGTGATGGGATATATGGCAGCGGTCTCGCTGTAGGCATAAGCTACATGGGCAGCCGCCTGGTTGCCGTCCATGGTCTGTAAACGACGTGAAATGCTGCCGTTTTGTTTAGGTAGTTTGTTATTTGTATTCATAATAACCTCCGGGTGCGTATGTTTTTACGTTTGCAAGGCAGCAGGGGAAGTGCTCGGTAGACCTTAGAAATGTTATTGATATTTTGTGGTCTTCGTAACGAACTGTTCTGCTGCCCATTCTTTCACATGGCATTTTGCATCTATTATTTCATGTGGTAAGAGGTATGCAATGCCATATGGACAGATGATAATATGGGTATTTTGCCCCGGTGGTATCATTACTATTCGTATTCTTGCAGCATAATTGCTCACTGTGTTCTTGCGGTATCACTGTTATTTGAGATTTTTAAAATAGTTCCTGAGAAAAATATTATATTTAAGGAGTAAGAAGGGATAGTTTTCTGCAAATGAAAAAACTATCCCTTGGAATTGCCGATATTTTATTGGATATTATTTTAGGAATCCGTTTACGATCTGGGCTTCCGCTTCTGCCTCTGTCAGTCCTAATGTCATTAGTTTGACAATCTGTTCTCCGGCAATTTTACCAATAGCGGCTTCGTGAATCAGCTCTGCATCGGGATGGTTGGCGGTAATTTCCGGAATTGCGCTGATTTTTGCGCTGTCCATAATAATGCCGTCGCATTCGGAGTGTCCTTTACAGCGGTGGTTGCCATTGATTTTGGACAGGAAGATTTGGTTGGACTCGTCTCTGGCAACGGAACGGGAAATGATGTTTGCGCTGGAACCTTCCCCATCCAAATCCACCTGGAAACAGGTTTCGGCGGTCTGAGTGCCGTGGGTCATGAGCTTTTCAGTGACAATGATCCTGGCGTTTTCAGCCAGTTTCGCGCTGGTGAGGCGTTTGGTGGAATCGACCCCTTTGATCTGAACCGTTTCCATTTCCATGAAACTGTTTTCGCCTACTTCCACTCTTGTTTCGGGGTTCATAATACGTCCGCCTTTGCCGTCTCCGCTGCCATAATGTTTTTCCACATACTTTACATGGGAGTTTTTGCCAATGTAAAAGGTATGGATTCCGTCATGGCGGCTGTCTGCGTCGCCGCTATTATGAATGCCGCAGCCTGCAACAATGGTCACATCACAGTCATCTCCTACATAGAAGTCGTTATAGACCATTTCGGTTAAACCGCTTTCACTTAACACAACAGGAATGTGTACACTTTCTTTTTTGGTGCCGGGCTTGATCACAATGTCAATGCCCTGTTTGTCTGTCTTGGTCACAATATCAATATGGGCAGTGGTGGCGCGATCCGTACTTTTGCCGTTGGCACGTATATTATAAGCGCCTGCAGGCATTTCATGGAGTCCTGCAACCTGCTCCAACAAAGTTTTCTGTATCTCGTCCATAGGTTTAATAAGTCCTTTCTTAATGGAAATTTTTGCAGTCACTCCCATGCAACGTGTTGCCTCACTTCGCATGAAAGTCTGGGGGGCCTGTGAAGATGCACACAAACCCGCAAGGCGGTATGCTGCCTATGGAAAGCGGGTTTGGCGTGCTGTTGTCTTGCCGAATAAGCAAGGGAGCTTATTCGGACTGCGTGGTTTCCGCCTGGCGTGGTTCAGGCATTTCACAGTAATGATATAAAAGTTCAAAGTGTTGTCATGGTTTTATGCCATCTGTGGGGTGGAATAGAATTTACATCCTTCCGTACCACGTAAAAGTTCGGGGAGAATTTCTTCCCGACGTCCTCTTGCCTTGACACTGCCCTCTGCCAACACAATGATCTCATCGGCAATGTTCAGGATGCGCTCCTGGTGAGAGATCAGGATCAGAGAGTTGTCGCTTTCACGATGCATGTCTTCAAAAACCTGTATCAGATTATTGAAACTCCACAGGTCTATGCCCGCTTCCGGTTCATCGAAAACGGACAGGGGAGTATTGCGGGCGATGATGGTGGCGATCTCAATGCGTTTTAATTCTCCGCCGGAGAGACTGGCATCCACATCACGGTTGATGTAATCTCTGGCACACAGACCAACCTTTGACAGGTAATCACAGGCATTGGGGAGGTTTACCCTGGGAGTTGTCTTCTGTGAGCCTGCAGGTTCAGAGTCTGTTTTAGACGTAGTTTTTCCCACGGCGTTGTTCGCGGTACTGCCCATTGCCTTGCCTGTGGCAAGTGCTATCAAATCTTTTACCTTAATGCCTTTGAAGCGTACCGGCTGCTGAAAGGCAAAGCTGATTCCTAAATTGGCTCTTTCGCTGATGCTCATCTGTGTGATGTCTGTGCCGTTATAGAGTATCCGTCCGGAAGTGGGCTGTTCAATCCCCATGATCAGTTTAGCCAGAGTGGACTTTCCACCACCGTTTGGTCCTGTAATAGCGATAAAAGAATGGTCATCAAAGGTAAGATTGATATTTTTAATGATTTCTTTGGCGGCAGCGCCTTTTTCCAAAGGAGCTTTGCCGGCTGGGGAGTCTTCTTTTGCGGAAAACACTCCATTCATAGGTTCGGTAGTATCTTTCGATATCTGGAAACAGAGATTTTGTAATTCAAGCATGTGCATTTCCTCTATTCATGATTAATTTATATCAGTTGTACAATGACAACTTGTATTACAGTATAACACAGAAATTAGAAAATTTATATGATTATTTCATGGAAGTTGCATTTTTTTGGTAACAGTTTAGTTATGCGGAAATGATTGTACAATCATTTCCATAGGGCGAATGTCCGACATGAAATACGTTGCCGGCAATTATGTAAATTATTGGTGAAAATATATATTCCGGCAACTTAGGAATGGCATGGTTGAACTGTTACACAGTTCTTTCTTGCACCATGGAAATGCGTATGATAAAATATATAATCATCAAACGAGAAAAAAGGGTGGAGAAAGGTGTCAATATGCAGGAGTATGGTTATTTTCAGAAGGCGCTGTCTGATTTTACCTATGAAGTGGCAAGCGGGGGAGCAATCCGTCATTTGACGGATATGGGATTTACGGTAAAGCAGATTGTGGCACGGATGGATTTCCCAACTCCTTATGAAAAAGTACAAAAAGGGGTATGGGAACGACTGATTGAGACAGGAGTGATATTGACAGAGGAGCCTGGCAGCGGCGGAAGGCAGGGAGAGGATAAGTACCTGCAAAGGAGAAGGGAGCCGGTGAAAAAGGCAAAGTATGTGCGGGAATATGATCAATATGGGAAAGCCAGTTTTCGGCGGGTGGAAGAAGTGCAGGAAGAGGAAGAGGCGATATGTTGGAGGGAAGCTCATTGGGAAGCAGGTGTGTACCGGCTGGAAGAATTGTCTGTACGATTGCGGGAGAAAAGGAAGGAAAACGGTGAAAACAGATCCTATATGTCCTGTGAATTCGGATTGACGTCATGGAAAGAACCTGAGAGATTTCAGACAATGCTGGAGGTTCTGCAGGAGCGTCAGAGAGAGTATCTTTCGGGGCTGCCCTGGGAGAGACGCAGATTATATCACAGACTGGATGCCCGTATGATGGATATTCTGCTGCGGCTCTGTGCAGAGGGATTATACCGGGGGGAATGTTTTTTTCTGGAGACGAAGGATAGAATAATGATATAGTTGGAGTGGATATCATTTGTTGCCGGGTAGTAGGATGGCTGGTGGCAATTTTGGTACAAGGCTTGCCGGAAAGGTGTGTGAAATATGGGAAGATTTCTGAATCCGGATAACAGTGCATTCCAGGTTGCATTGAATTCGCAGATTTATGTTGATAAGACAGGATTAATTGAATATACGAATAGTGTCCTGGACACCAATCAGGCGATGGTCTGCAATAGTCGTCCACACGATATGGTATCTTTTGCGGATAAGGATGATGTAATTACTTTGTTGATTCACCTTGGTTATTTGGCGTATGATAGTGTGAAGAAAGCTGCTTTTATACCAAATGAGGAAATCCGGCAGGAATTTATGACAGCTACCAAGAAGAAAAAGTGGAATGAACTGCCTGCCGGAACATTTAGGAAAACGGAAGAATCAGTACAATAGTAAACAAGGAGGAATAACACAATGCAATTGATACAATATGAGAAGTGCAGTACTTGTAAAAAGGCAGTGAACTGGCTGAAAGAGCGGGGAATTTCATATGAGGACAGAGCGATAAAAGAGCAGAATCCAACCAAAGAAGAGCTTACGGCCTGGTATCGGAAGAGTGGTCTGCCATTGAAACGCTTTTTCAACACCAGCGGAAACCTTTATAAGGAATTGAAGCTGAAGGATAAGCTTCCTGAAATGTCAGAGGATGAGCAGCTTGCGCTTTTGGCAACGGATGGAATGCTGGTAAAACGTCCTCTTCTGGTGGCGGATGATTTTGTTCTGGCAGGTTTCCGGGAGCAGGAGTGGGAGGAAAGGCTGCTGGAAAACAATATGAAATAAAATGCTTGCTTGTGTTTTATTGTTGGCAATGTTACAATATAGGCACCATGAAACAGGGAAGGAGCGGTGAAAATGAAACCGGTTGTTTCCATTGGAATACAGAGCTTTGAGAAGTTGCGGCAGAACCATTGCTTTTATGTGGATAAAACGCTGCTGATCCAGGAGTGGTGGGAAAATCAGGATGATGTGACGCTTGTTACACGCCCGCGCCGTTTTGGGAAAACATTAAATCTCAATATGCTGGAATGCTTTTTTTCCAATCAGTATGCAGGGCGCAGTGATTTGTTTGAAGGACTGGCTATATGGGAGGAGGAAAAGTACCATAGTCTGCAGGGAAGCTATCCGGTGATTTTTCTGAGTTTTGCAACAGTCAAAGGAAATACTTATGAAACTGCCAGAGATGGAATTGTTCAGATTATTATAAATCTATATGCGAAATACAGTTTCCTTCGGGAGGGAAATGCTTTGAATCCGAAGGAAAAAGAGTATTTTGATTATGTGAAAGCTGATATGACGGATTCTGTGGCGGCAATGTCACTGCACAGGCTGTCAATCTGCATGAACCGATATTATGGAGATAAGGTTATCATACTGTTGGATGAATATGATACACCAATGCAGGAGGCATATGTGTATGGATATTGGGATAAAATGGTTGGGTTTATCCGCAGCATATTTAATGCCTCATTTAAGACAAATCCTTACATGGGGCGGGCATTTTTAACAGGAATAACACGAGTCAGTAAAGAATCCATTTTTTCTGATTTAAATAATTTGACGGTGGTGACAACAACTTCCGAAATGTATCGTACCCGGTTTGGCTTTACGGAAGAAGAAGTGTTTCATGCGTTGGAGTTGTTTCAAATGTCTGATGATAGGGAAATGGTGAAGACATGGTATGATGGTTTTGTGTTTGGAAGCGAGAGGGATATATATAATCCATGGTCTATTACCAGTTTCCTGAAAGAGAGGATTTATAAGCCTTACTGGGCGAATTCCAGTTCAAACAGTTTGGTTGCGGCACTGCTTCGTGAGGGAAATCCGGATGTTAAGATGAAGGTGGAGGATTTAATGGCAGGAAAGACGCTGACTGCGGAGATTGATGAAGAGATTGTATTTCATCAGCTTCGGAAAAAGCATGGCGCAATCTGGAGTCTGCTTCTTGCAGGCGGATACCTTAGAGTGGAGAAGAAAGTCTTTGATCCGGAGACAGGGATTTTTACGTATGAATTGAAGCTGACAAACAGAGAAGTTTCTATCATGTTCCGCAACATGATTAAGGACTGGTTTTCCGGGGATGATGTGCCATATAATGATTTCATCAAGGCAATGCTTTGTGGTGATGTGAAAATAATGAATCGTTATATGAATCAAGTGGCGCTTGAAACTTTCAGTTTCTTTGATGCAGGGAATAAGCCGTCGAAAGCGACAGACCCGGAGCGGTTCTATCATGGATTTGTGCTGGGGCTTATGGTAGAGCTTGCAGGGAGATATCGTATCACATCAAACAGAGAGAGTGGCTTTGGCCGATATGATGTCATGCTGGAACCTCAAAAGAGTGATGATACTGCATTTGTGCTGGAATTTAAGGTACATGACCCGGAGGACGGGGCTACGCTGGCAGATACGGTGAAATCAGCCCATGCGCAGATAGAAGAAAAGGCCTATGATACGGAACTGGAGGCAAGGGGAATTGCAAGGGAGAGGATTCGGCATTATGGATTTGCTTTTGAAGGTAAGAAAGTGCTGATAGGATGACAACAGCATAAAAGGAAATCATGTCAGAAGAAGGCTCCCGGTGTAAGATATGTGTCTTGTGCCGGGAGTGTTTACAGGACTAACAGTTACATTTTAGGGATAGTGGTCAGTCTGAACTTTTACAAAATTGTTTGTGCCGCTGAGGAGGCATGGCGGGAAGTGTGGAGGCAGTATATGAATATAGCGTTAATCTTATCTGGAGGTACAGGCACCAGGTTAGGTTCCGATATCCCCAAACAATATCTGGAAGTGGCCGGGAGGCCTGTTATTTCGTTTTCATTAGAGCGGTTGTCATGCCATAATAAGATAGACGCAATATGGATTGTGGCAGAACCGGTATGGCAGGAGCAAATCATAAAATGGCTGCCCAAATACGATCCGAATAAAAAATTCCAGGGATTTTCTTTGCCGGGAGCGAATCGACAGCTCTCTATTTTTCATGGGCTGGAAGATATGACAGCTTATGCGGAAGCGTCGGATCATGTTTTGATTCATGATGCGGCCAGACCCTTATTGTCTGAAGGGTTAATTACGAGTTGCCTGGAGGCCCTGCAGGGACATGATGGTGTCCTTCCTGTGCTGCCTATGAAGGATACGATTTATGCCAGTACGGATGGGAAAAGTATCTCTTCTCTGTTAGACAGAAGCCAGGTGTTTGCCGGACAAGCGCCGGAGGGATTCTGTTTTGGGAAATATTATGCGGCGAACAAGTGCCTGATGCCGGAGGCAATTCTTAAGATAAACGGTTCAACGGAACCGGCGGTGATGGCAGGGATGGATATCGCTATGATACCAGGAGATGAAAATAATTTTAAGATTACCACTCGTGGGGATTTGGAGCGGTTTCAGGAGATGGTCATTTAAATGCCGGTTGGGATGGTAATGAATGGAAATAGCATTGAAGTACTGGGAGGTAGGAAAGTGGCAGCAGGGATAGCAGAGCAGAAACGCATGTCAAGGGATTTCTTCACCAGAGATGGACTTACGGTAGCAAAGGAATTGCTTGGAAAGGTATTGGTGCATCATACGGAAGCGGGCATTGTGCGGGGGGTTATCACAGAGGTGGAGAGCTATATGGGAGAGACAGACAAAGGCTCCCATACATATGGCGGAAAGCGGACAGAGCGAACTGAGCCCATGTATCATGTGGGCGGAACCTCCTATGTGTATCTGATATATGGGATGTATAGCTGCATGAATATTGCTGCCATGACGGAGGGGATTCCGCAGGCGGTATTGCTTCGGAGCGTAGTGCCTGCAGATGAGGAATCAAAGCAAAAGATGCTTGCACTGCGGCTGGCAGAACTGAACAGAAAGCAGGAGAAAAAGGGAAAAACACTCTATACGCCCGATACTTGCCCGGCTTCATTGAAAAAACATCTGGCAGACGGTCCGGGTAAAATGTGCATTGCCATGGGAATTACCAGAGCGGATAATGATATGGATATGGTGGAAAGTGCGGATTTCTATGTGACGGAAGGCATTGGGGTGAAACCGGAACAGATTCATGCAGGTAAGCGTATTGGCATTGATTATGCGGAAGAGGCGGCAGACTATCTTTGGAGGTTTTGGATATGAGCTTGCAATTTTATTTTGGACCTTCAGGGGCGGGAAAAAGCAGACAAGTATATGAACAAATTACGCATCGGGCGGCGGAGCATCCCCGGCAGAATTTTCTGATCATTGTTCCTGACCAGTTTACGATGCAGACCCAGAAGGACCTGGTGCTGCTGAACGACCGGGGAGGTATTATGAATATTGATGTACTCAGCTTTGGACGTCTGGGGCATCGTATTCTGGAAGAGGTGGGAGGACAGGAAATTCCTGTGTTGGATGATACGGGAAAGAGTCTGGTGCTTCAAAAGGTGGCGGCGAATTTGAAAGAAGAATTGCCAACACTGGGAGGATTCCTGAACAGGCAGGGTTACATTCATGAGGTAAAGAGCGCCATTTCTGAGTTCATGCAGTATGGTATCGGTACGGAGGATGTGGGGAAGCTGATAACATTTGCAGAGAAGCGAGGGGCGCTGGTGCAGAAATTAAAGGATCTGGAAACGCTGTACAGGGGCTTTATGGAGTATATTCACGGTAATTTCATCACTACGGAAGAAACTTTGGATGTGCTGCGTCGTTCCCTGCATAAATCAAAACTTCTGCCGGGAAGTGTGGTTGTGTTTGACGGTTTTACCGGTTTTACACCAATTCAGAACAGGGTGATTGCGGAACTTATGTGTCTGTGCGGGGAAGTGATCGTGACCTTGACGCTGGGAGCAGGGGAGAATCCCTATGTATTGGACGGGGAGCAAAGGCTGTTCTATTTGAGTAAGAAGACCGTATCTGATTTGAACAAGCTGGCGAAAGAGAGCGGAACGGAGCGGAAAAAGGATGTATTGATTGATACATTTCACAGATTTCGGACGGCGCCTGCCCTGCAGCACTTGGAGCGCAATCTGTTCCGCTACAATGCCAAGACTTATGAAGAGGCCCAACAGGAGATACAGATGTATGAAACTACCACGCCCAGGGACGAGGTACACCAGACGGGCCTGGAAATCTGCAGGCTTGTTCGGGAAGAGGGGTATGCGTTTCGGGAGATTGCGGTGGTCATGGGTGATTTGGAGGGATATGCCCCCTATGTGGAGACGGAATTTACCAATATGGAAATTCCCTGTTTTATTGACAGAACCAGAGGCATTGTGCTGAATCCCATGATAGAATATATCAAAAGTGCATTGGAACTGTACCGGAAGGATTTCTCCTATGAGGCGGTGTTTCATTATCTGCGCAGCGGTTTGGCAGATCTGTCTTATGAGGAAGTGGACAGACTGGAAAATTATTGTCTGCAGACGGGACTCAAGGGTTATCGCAGTTACAGCCGTCTTTTCACGCGTAAGACACCGCAGATGGAGGATGAAGAACCGCTGGCTGAACTGAACGCTTTGCGGGAGCGCATGATGGAGCAAGTGGAAATGCTTCATCTGCACAGTGAAGAACCGGTGAAAAATTATGTGAATGGTTTGTATGATTTCCTGGTGAAAAATCAGGTGCAGGTAAAATTGGCACAATATCAGTTCCGGTTTGAAGAGGCGGGAGAGCTTACCAGGGCCAGGGAATATGCTCAGATTTACCGGCTGGTGATGGAGCTTCTGGATCAGATTTACGCACTGTTAGGAGAAGAAACCATTTCACTGCAGGAATTTGCGGATATTTTAGAGGCGGGTTTCGGCGAGATTAAGGTGGGAGCCATTCCCCAGAATGTGGACAGAGTCTTGGTCGGTGATATGGAGAGAACCAGATTGAAACAGGTGCGGGCGTTATTCTTTCTGGGTGTAAATGACGGCAATATTCCGAAAGCCTCTTCCAAAGGCGGTATCATTTCGGATATGGACAGGGAATTTCTGCGGGAGTCAGAGCTGGAATTGGCCCCCAGTCCCAGGCAGCAAATGTATATCCAGCGATTTTATCTCTATCTGAATATGACGAAGCCTTCGGAGAGACTGTATTTGTCATGGGCGAAAGTAAACAGTGCGGGAAAGAGCATTCGTCCGGCGTATTTGGTGGATGTGATGAAAAGGCTGTATCCCGGTATTGCCGTCCAATATCCTCAGCTGCGCAGTCCATTGGAGCAGATTGTCACTCGGCGCGAAGGCGCAAGATATCTGGCAGAGGGGCTGCGGGAGTATGTGGAAGGGGTGCTGCCGGGCGAAAGAGAGCAGGAATTTTTCACGATTTATCAAGTGTATGGAGAGGGCGGACTGAAAGAAATGCGGGATGCTCTTACGGAGGCCGCTTTTAAGAGATATCAGGATGGAGGACTGCCGGCGGCGGTGGCCAGGGCATTGTATGGCGTGCAGTTGGAAAACAGTGTCACCCGTCTGGAAACTTATGCGGCCTGTGCTTACAGGCATTTCCTGCAATATGGACTGGCGCTGAAAGAGCGGGGAGAATTCGCCTTTGAAACTGTGGACATGGGAAATGTATATCATGCGGTATTGGAACAATTTGCGGAAAAGCTTGCGGAAAAAGGGTACACATGGTTCGACTTTCCGGAAGAGTTTGCGCGGAAAACAGTGCAGGATGTATTGGAAAGCTATGCGGCAGAGTATGGAAATACAGTGTTATACAGCAGCGCCAGGAACGAGTATGCCATCACCAGAATGAGCCGGATTCTGCTCAGAACGGTGCTGACCTTACAGAAACAACTGCAAAGAGGCAGCTTTGCACCGGAAGCTTTCGAGCTTTCCTTTCATCATGCTGACAATCTGAACAGTATCAATGTGGCATTGTCTGAGCAGGAGAAAATGCGTCTGCAGGGGCGTATCGACAGGATTGATGTGTCGGAGGACGAAAAAAGAGTCTATGTAAAGGTAATTGACTATAAATCGGGGCATCATAAATTTGATCTGGCGGCCCTTTATTATGGTTTGCAGCTTCAGTTGGTGGTCTACATGAATGCAGCCATGGAGTATGAGGGGAAAAAGCATCCGGAAAAAGAGATTGTACCTGCGGCGCTATTGTATTATCATATTGATGACCCTTCCGTTGAAACGCCGGTAGAATTGACACCCGAGGAAATCAATGAGCAGATAGGGAAGCAGCTCCGTATGGGCGGTGTGGTAAACAGTGCACCGGAAATTGTGGAATTGTTGGATAAATATATGGAGAATAAGTCGGATATCATTCCTGTGGAGCGTAAGAAGGACGGCAGCCTGTCCGCCCGATCATCCGTACTCAGTGAGCATGAGCTGAAGACAGTGTCTAATTATGTAAGTCACAAGATCGCCCAGATTGGGAGGGAGATTCTGGACGGCACCATCAGTCTCAATCCTTACCAAAAGGGTAGTGAGGAGGCGTGTACCTACTGCAGTTATCAAAAAGTATGCGGTTTTGAACCTGCTATGCCGGGCTGCAGCAAGCGGATATTGGAAGATCTTGACCGTGAGGAAGCGCTGAAATTGATGGAAGAATAAACAAAGATTGCAGAAAGGAAACAATACAGATGAAACTTCATTTTCTCGGCGGCGCCATGGAAATTGGAGGCAGCTGCATTTACCTCAGAATCGCGGACAAGGGTATCTTGATGGATGCCGGAATACGACAATCCGGCACGAAAGATCCCTTTCCTGACTTCCGCACCATACAGGAACAGGGCGGATTGGATATGATATTGATCAGCCATGCACACATGGATCATATCGGAACGCTTCCGATTGTCAGCAAAGCCTATCCCGATGCGCAAATTTACATGACTGCCATGACAGCGGATCTGACGCGTGTACTTTTGTATGACAGTTTGAAGATTATGAATTACAGGGAGAATGAAATTCCGTATTATTCCGAGCGGGATGTACTTTCCATGCTGGAACGGATTCGGACAGTGGGTTATCAGACCTCCGTCCCTATTATGGATGGATTTACATTGACGTTTTATCCGGCAGGACACATAGCGGGCGCTTCCTGTATCTATCTTACCACAGAAGAGGGAACCTTGTTTTATTCAGGGGATTTTTCTGCATTTTCTCAACGTACCATTGAGGGGTTAAGTATTCCGAAATTGCGCCCGGACATTACCATTGTGGAGACCACCTACGGCAATAGGCTCCATGCCAATCGTCAGGTGGAGGAGAAACGTCTTGTCACTCTGGTAAAAGATTGTATCCGGGAGAAGAAAAAGATACTCATTCCGGTATTTGCCCTGGGACGGGCGCAGGAAGTACTGTTGATTTTGCGTGCCGCCATGCAGAACCAGGAAATTCCGAGAGTTCCTGTCTATGTGGACGGGATGGTTCGGGATATTAATATTATGTACACCAGGAATCCTGTTTATCTGAAGAATTCTCTGGGAAAACGTATTATGAAGGGGAATGAACCTTTTTATACAGAGGAGATTCAACCTGTGGCTGCCAGCCAGAAAAGAGAAGAATTGCTCAATAGAAGCGGTCCTGCCATTTTCCTTTCCAGTTCCGGAATGCTGACCGGCGGCCCCAGTTCTTTGTATGCCAGGTCATTGGCGGCTTCGGAGAATGCCTGCATTATTATCACCGGGTATCAGGACGAAGAATCACCCGGCCGCCAACTTTTGGATCTTCTGACAAAATCGGAAAGCGAGGGAAAATCTGAGGCATCGGAAGGTCTTATGGGACCGGAAGGCGAGGGAAAATCTGAGGCATCGGAAGGTCTTATGGGACCGGAAGGCATAGGAAAATCTGAGCAGTCGAAAGGTCTTACGAGACCGGAAAAACCGGCAAATTCTGTGCGTTCTGAAAATACTGATAATTTCATAGAGAGAAGCCTCAACCTGAATGGCATTCATGTGCCTGTAAATTGCCGTATTGAGCAGGTGGGGCTTTCGGCGCATGGAGATAAAACAGAGATTATGGCTTTGCTGGAGCGTCTTTCTGCCAGACGCATCTTCCTGGTACACGGGAATCAGGATGCCATGGAGGAACTTGGAAAAGAATTGGCAGCAGAGGATTACCGCAGGCAGGTTTTCCTGCCGGAATGCGGACAATCCTATGACTTTGCCCTTCATGATAAGAGAAAACAGATTACTTTTCATCCGAATTATACCATGCAGATGAAGAGAGATTACGCTGCCGGAGACGAGAAATTATTTTGGGAGTATTGGCAGGAGCATTATTCCGGAATGCATTTTTCCATAGCGCAGCTTGCCTATATCTGGTATGGCAGGGATGTGTCGGATAATGATGTTCTGCAGTCCATGCAGGAACTTCTATGGAATAGCTGCTATTTTACCCCCAATGCCAAACGGCTGTTCCTGTTGGAGGCAAATACACCGGAAGATGTGGCAGCGGCGCTTGCGCCCAGGGAATTAACCCAACAGGAATTGAATGTTTATATAGAGAAATATTTTGAGAACTGTCCTTATCGGAAGATAAGTCACCATAGTACCCGGAAGGAAGTATTGCTGCAATTTGATTATCCGGATGCCCAGGATGAGGAAGAATTCAAGAGAAAAGCGGCTGATTTTACTGCTGCTACCGGATGGACAATTCAAATCAGTCCTTCTATGAATCACAATGCCGCATACCTTTTGCTTTCCGTACTTTTTGGAGACAGACTTTCCAAGACATCTTATTACGCAGAGAAGAAATGCTATATGGTTACTTTGGGCAGCAGTTGTGAGGAAGAAGATAGAAAGGCAATAGAACAGTTTCTCAGTGTTACAGGCTGGCAGTTGATCATCAGCGGGCAACAGTTTGCGGACCGGCATGACCTTTTAGGTGCTGGTACATCGAAGTCTGTTTCGGAAGGAGAGAAAAGGGAAGATTTCTTCTATCCAGTCAATGATTTTGCAGAAACGGCTGAACAAAATCAGGCATTCTATTGTATAGATCAGGCATTTGAAAATCTGCCTCATAAGCCGGATAAGAAGAGCCTGAAGCAGGATTCCGATGGAAAGTATCTTGAAATCAGTTTTATTTCTCCGGCAGTGGGGCGCAGATATCAGGAGCATCTGCAGACCTTATCCAATCAAATTGGCTGGCGTCTGCATATTGCTGATAAGGTGAATCAAAATGAATTATTTAGGACAGCACAACTGCTTTGCATGAAATATGAAATTCCTCTGGTGAAAAATCCGTCCTATCTTCCGACCCAGAAGACGATTCAACTGAAGACGGCAGAACCATGCAGCCTTGAGAAACATAAGAAGGCAGCAGAAGAATTTCGGGAAATAACAGGATGTGAATGTATTTTTGTCAGTTGATTTTGTGAATGAATCGTGTGGGAATACATGAAGAAGTGCCATATTGCGGCACTTTTTCAGCTTTTTTCATGTAGAGAAGGAAAATCATTTCGGCTGTTGCACAGAAATCGCAAATGCAGCGATTTCGCGCACGACTGTCTCGGGTCGCCTTGCGGTGGCGTAGGTGTGAAAAGTAACTGTAAGCTACCATATAAGGGTGAATTTCAAATGACCTTGACGGAAGCGGGCAGGGATGATAAGGTAAAATGGAATGGTATCCTCATGCCGGAAGGGAGAGTTAGATATGGGAAATTACTTGAATATCGGTAATGATGGGTTTGCAGCCGCGGTAAAAGGAAACTATATTGATAAAACAGAGATGATTTCTTATATGAATGGTACATTGGGGACGTTGGACAAATTGACTTGTGTGAGCAGGCCGCGCCGTTTTGGTAAATCCATAGCAGCTAAAATGCTGTGTGCATATTATGATAAAAGTTGTGACTCCCATGCGTTGTTTGAAGGTTTGGCCATTTCCAAAGATCCGTCTTTTGATAAATATTTAAATAAATTTGATGTGATTTATCTGGATATTACATGGTTTATTTCCAGTGTGGCGCATATTAAAAATGTTGTGAATACTTTGCAGCAGAAGGTGATTGAAGAGCTGCGAGAGGCTTATCCGGATGCAAAAAAGGAAAATACAATATCAGAAACATTAACTGCCATTCACAGAGTAACCGGAAACAAATTCATAATTATCATTGATGAATGGGATGCTTTGTTCCGAGAAGCAAAAGAGAATTCGGTTTTACAGGATGAATATATCAATCTTCTTCGTGGTTTGTTTAAGAATAGTGGGTTTACAGATAAAATCATTGAAGCTGCCTATATGACAGGTATTTTGCCGATTAAAAAGTATGGGAACCAATCTGCGGTATCTGATTTCAGAGAATATACAATGCTTACACCAAAAAAGCTGGTAAAGTATGTGGGTTTTACAGAGACAGAAGTTAAGGGACTTTGTGCACAGTATGGCATGGACTTTGATGAGATGAAACGATGGTATGACGGGTATTCCTTCAGCAGACTCAAATCCGTGTATAACCCCAATTCTGTAATGGAAGCAATCAACAATGAAGAATTTGGCTGTTATTGGACGAGAACAGAGACATACGAATCTCTTAAGATATATATTGATCTGGATATGGATGGGCTGAAAGAAGCAATTATTCAAATGTTGAGCGGTGAAAAAGTTAAAATTATGACAGGGTCGTTTCAGAATGACATGACCAATATCAAAAGCAAAGATGATGTGCTGACTCTGATGGTTCATCTTGGGTATCTTGCATATGAGGCAAAAGAGAAAAAGGTTTTTATTCCCAACGAAGAAGTGCGAGAGGAATTCGTTCTTGCTGTGAGCAAAGGAAAACACACGGAAGTGGCGAAATTGATTCAGAATTCAGAGCAGTTGTTGGAGCAGACATTAAATATGGATGAGAGAGCAGTAGAAAGAGCCATCGAAGAAACGCCTGGATGAATTTATGGGGGGCATTTCCTGGCGGTCTCGAATTCATCCCGTTTGTATGGGAGCTGGAGGGCGGATGCAGGACAAATTGACCTGGCAACAATTAGATAGGAGATATCAAAATGGAGCAGACATCAAAATATAAAGCAGGAGAGCTTTTGAAGCGATTTTTACCATATTATAGGAAATATTGGAAGATTGTTGTAATTGATCTGATCTGTGCAGGATTGACAACGGTGTGTGAGATGCTCCTTCCCATGATGATCCGGTACATAACCAATATGGGAATCAACGATTTGGGAGCGCTTAGTGTGGAAATCATATTGCGTATCGGACTGTTATATCTGGTATTGCGTATTATGGATGGTATGGCGAATTTCTACATGGCATACACAGGGCATGTGATGGGAACCATGATTGAGACGGATATGAGAAGGGATGCTTATGGGCATCTGCAGAGTCTCTCGGATACTTATTACAGCAATACTAAGGTTGGGCAGATCATGGGGCGCATTACCAATGATTTATTTGATGTGACAGAATTTTCACATCACTGCCCGGAAGAATTCTTTATTGCAGGAATCAAGGCAGTATTTTCTTTTGTGATACTGTCGGGAATCAGTTTCTGGCTGACGCTTTTGCTGTTTCTTGTGGTGCCGGTGATGGTGGTGGTATGTGTTCGTATTAATCTGTGGATGCGGGCGGCATTCAGAGAACAGAGGGTTCAGATTGGCGAATTGAATGCCAGGATTGAAGACAGCCTGTTGGGGCAGAAAGTGGTCAAGGCTTTCACCAATGAGGAAAAGGAAAAAGAAAAATTTGAAGAGGATAATCAGAATTTCTACTTAATTAAGAAAAAAACGTATCGGTATATGGCAATTTTTCAGACCACCACCAGGGCCTTTGACGGGGTGATGTATTTGTTAGTGATTGTGGCCGGAGGAATATTCATGGTGAAAGGATTGATACTTCCCGGTGATTTGGTGGCCTATGTGATGTATGTGTCAACGCTGATTACTACCATAAGGAGAATCATTGAATTTGCGGAACAGTTTCAGCGGGGTATGACCGGAATTGAGCGGTTTGTGGAGATTATGGACAGTGAGATAGAGATTTTTGATGAACCGGATGCGGTTCCCTGCGGGGATGTCAAGGGGGAAATTGCGCTTAAGAATGTCAGCTTTGCCTATCCGGATGATCACAATACTGTATTCTGCAATTTGAACCTGGAGATTCATGCAGGGGAGAAAATAGCCATTGTAGGACCCTCCGGCGGCGGGAAGACAACGCTTTGTAATTTGATTCCCCGTTTTTATAATATTGATTCGGGGGAAATTATCCTGGATGGACAGAATATTCGCCATTATACGCTTCGGAGCCTGCGCAGGAATATTGGTATGGTGCAGCAGGATGTGTATTTATTTTCCGGTACGGTGTATGAAAATATTGCCTATGGCAGAGAAGACGCTACAAGGGAAGAGGTTGTGGAAGCGGCAAAGAGGGCAGGTGCGCATGAGTTTATTAAGGCATTGAAAGATGGTTATGATACTTATGTGGGTGAGCGCGGTGTGAAGCTGTCCGGCGGGCAGAAGCAGCGGATCAGCATTGCCAGAGTGTTCTTGAAGAATCCGCCCATATTGATTCTGGATGAAGCTACGTCGGCGCTGGACAATGAAAGTGAATTTCAGGTGGCGAAATCTCTGCAGGAGTTGGCGAAGGGCAGAACGACAGTTACGATTGCTCACAGGCTTTCCAGTATACGTAATTCCGACAGAATTCTGGTGCTGACGGAAGAAGGAATTGTAGAGGAAGGCCATCACGCTCAACTGCTTGCCAGGAAAGGGATGTATCATCATTTCTATATGACGGCAAATGAACTAAAATAAAGTAGATACAATTAAAAGTTAAAAATTTTACGGAAGTGGAGGTTATTATGGGGATTAAGGGATTGTTTGGTGATGGATTGCGTTATGGAACAAAGGAAACGGCTGACTGGAAGGGAGTTGGACGCGCAGAGTATAGCATTGACGGGAAGCGGGGGTTTGTCATGATTGAGGACAACAGGCAGATCATCATTCCTAAGGCTCCGTGGAAACAGTATAAGGAGGCAAAGGCGGTATCCGAGTGGTATATGCTTTTTTACTGCAATACCTGGGGGGAAGTGATCGGCCATACCGAATATGCAAATGCCTTAAAAAAACTGGAAAAGTTTGTGTTGGATTCGGACAGGGATTCTTTTCTGCTCAGGAGTCTGGATGAGGAGGAACTGTATAGTTTGGTAGAAGTGCGGCCTGAGAGGGAGGATTTCTTCTCATATGTGGGAGAGTTGCCGGAGGATGTCAGGGCAGAGATAGACAGGACTTTTCAGAAAGCGGTCAGGGTATTCGGGATCAGCGATCCGGGTGATGGAGCCGGAATGGCGAAGCAGATTATGAATATTGCGGACAGTATTCTGGAAACAGGCAAGATTCCTGATGCGTATGGGGATATTACGGATGTGGCTGTTGCACTGGGAGTAATGTTTGGACAGGCATTGTGCTGTGGATATGGCTGGAAATGGAAGGTGTTTGGAGACAGCAGGGAGCATACTTCATTCGGGGTAGTTTCCCCGGAAGAAAACTTCTGTAATGCGCCCATGCCCTATCTTCTGAAAATCCTGACAGGACAGAATATCAACAGGTATGGGGAGAATGACAATACGGTGCTGCTCCTGTACAATATGCTTGAAAATATAGACAAAAAACCCAAAAAAGAGAGATATTACCCCTTGGCATGATTGGCGTATCCCACAAGTTACCTAAAATTTCCAAAAAGACTTGACAGAAAAATTGCACAAAGGTAGAATGAAAAATACAATAGTAGCAAAAAAAATGCACAATGATTGTGCACACAATGTCAAGGAGGAGCAAAATGTTAAACAAAAGAGTTCTGGCATTAATGCTTAGTTTCAGCATGCTGACCTCCCCATTACCGATTGGGGGGGGTATTAATGCTACTTCTTCTTCAAGTGGTTTATCCATTTTGGGAAGAGGTTCGTCTATTGTACTGACGGACGAGACGATTCCGGCAGGAGATGCGGAAAACGTCATTTCACCGCAGGAGCCGGAGAACCCGGATGCCCCGCAGGGAGATGATGCGCCGCAGGAGCCGGAGAACCCGGATGTCTCACAGGGAGATGTGCTGCCGCAGGAGCCGGAGAATCCGGATGTCTCACAGGGAGATGTG
>CAMWLE010000039.1 GCA_947175015.1 uncultured bacterium | reverse complement strand
ACAACAGTCAGTGAATACAGGGAGGTGCGTATGAGAGACTCTGTGAAGAAATTAATCATGTCAGGGGGGGGAATTCTGGTTCTTGGAGTTTGGCTCCTGATAAAAAACCTGAATCGGGTGGATGATTTCAGAGACAAGTATGAGGGATATGACCTGACGGCTGACGTGGAGGGCATGGTCAGGGAGGGAACCTATACCCATTATCAGAATTCCCACACGGGTGCCGCCTATCCGGAGAAGGATGTGGAGGTGCCGCTGTCTGGTTATGTATCGGGGGAGAATGTGGAGGTATACAGCACATATGAGGGGGTTGACAATGTACTGTATACAGGTGAGGGTTCTTACGTCACATGGGAGGTGGAGATACCCGAGAGCGGTCTCTATAATGTCTGCCTGGAGTATATGACAGTGGAATCCAGGGGTGTTGCTATTGAGAGGGCTCTCTACATAAATGGGGAGCTTCCCTTTGATGATGCAGGCAACATGGCTTTTTCCAGGTTGTGGCAGGACGGCGGCGAGGTGAGGGTAGATAACCAGGGCAATGAAATCCGGCCCACCCAGATTGAGGCCTATGCGTGGCAGCGTGCATACTGCAGGGATGACATGGGGTATATCTCCAAACCCTATGAATTTTACCTGGAAAAGGGCAGGAATGAGATTACACTTGAAGCTGTGAACGAACCCATGATCATTGGGAAGCTAAGTATTGTCGCTGTGAAGGAACTTCTTTCCTATGAGGAATATCTGGAAGCGCAGGGAGAAGGTAAAGCCTTGGCAGGGGGATTGTCTTACAAGCAGGTAGTGCAGGGAGAGGACGCCTCGTTGCGTTCTGAGTCGTCTCTGTATGCAAAGTATGACAGGTCTTCTCCCACAACTCAGCCCAACAGTGTTACTAAAACAATACTGAATTATACGGGGGGAGATGCCTGGAGCAGCCCGGGGCAGTGGATACAGTGGGACTTTGAGGTGTTGGAAGATGGTTTTTACCATATTACGGTGAAGGGGCGCCAGAACTATTCCAGAGGAAGCGTCTCAGCCAGAAGTCTGTACATAGATGGGGAGATTCCGTTTGAGGAAGTAAAGGAAATATCCTTTGCGTATGATAATGACTGGAATTGTATGACTTTGTGCAACAAGGAGGGAGAGCCTTATAGCTTCTGGCTCACGGCCGGGGCGCACACTTTAAAGTTGGAAGCCACGCTTGGAGAATTGGGTGGCATTCTGGAGGAGCTGGAGGATTCTACATATCGTTTGAACCAGATGTACAGAAAACTTCTGGTCTATACAGGAGCCACTCCTGATAAATACAGGGATTATAATCTGCATCAGGTATATCCTGAGGTCATTGAGGCTATGTCCCTGGAATCGAAGAGGCTTTATAAGGTAGTGGACGATATGGTTGCTCTCACCGGTCAGAAGGCAGACAAGATTGCCACTGCCCAGACACTGGCACAGCAACTGGAGCGTTTTGTGGAGAAGCCGGAAAAAATCACTCTGGAATTCACTACCTTTAAGGACAACATCACTGCTCTTGGCACAGCGGTGCTGGGGATGAGCGAGACGAAGCTGGATGTGGACTATATTGTAATCAGCGGAGATGATACGAAGGTGGAGAAGGACAGGGCAGGAGTATTTGCCAAGATATGGCATGAAATCAAATCGTTTGGTGCTTCTTTTGTAGTTGACTACGATGCTGTTGGAGATGTGTATGATGAAAAAGATGACGGAGATGTTGTGAAAGTGTGGGTGCTCACCGGACGTGACCAGGGAACCATCATCAAGAATATGGTGGATGATTCTTTTACGCCCCAGACAGGTGTGAAGGTAAATGTGGAAATCGTAGGAGCGGATGCCTTGCTCAGCGCAGTGGTGGCGGGTAGAGGACCTGATGTGGTGCTTTCCATCGGCGCGGATCAGCCGGTTAATTACGCGCTGCGTAACGCGGTGGAGGATTTGTCCCAGTTTGCAGATCTGGAGGAAGTGCTTTCACAGTATTCGGAGAGTTCCTATGAACAGTATCGCCTGGGGGATCATATCTATGCCATACCCGAAACACAGATGTTCAACGTAATGTTCTATCGAAAGGATATTCTGGAAGAACTGGAGTTGGATGTACCTCAGACATGGCAGGAGTTGATAGAGATGCTCCCAACCATTCAGGGCAACAATATGTCTGTAGGGATTCCGTCCGCAGGCGGAACCAGCAGCGGCACCGTTACTACGGCCACTAATACAGGAGATTTGTCCATGTATTTCAGTCTCCTGTTCCAGTACGGCGGAGACCTCTATAATGAGGCGGGCACGGAGACCATTGTCAACAATGAGGCAGGAGTGGAGGCATTCTCGGATTATGTGAAATATTTTACTGATTACGGAATTCCCACCATTTATGATTTTGTAAGCCGTTTCCGCTCTGGAGAGATGCCCATCGGCATAGCTAACTATACTACATATAACACATTGATGGTATCGGCTCCGGAGATCAGGGGCTTGTGGGATTTTACACTGATTCCTGGCACGGAGAGAAAGGATATTGATGGAAAGAGCTATATTGACCGTTCTGATTTTATTACAGGTTCCGCCACCATGATGATCAGAAGCCAAAAGGAAACAGTGAAGCAGGATGCATGGGAATTCATGAAATGGTGGGCCTCCGCTGACATCCAGGTACGGTTCGGGCGGGAGATAGAAGCGCTGCTTGGTTCATCCGCCAGATATGCCACTGCAAACAGGGACGCATTCAGCAGGCTTGCATGGAATGCGGATGATATTGAAGTGCTGATGGAGCAGTGGCAATCCACCGTGGGAATCAGAGAGGTTCCCGGCGGATATTATACCGGCCGTTATATTATCAACGCATTGCGCAAGGTGATCAATGATAAGGACGACCCCAGGGAGACTATATTGGATTACTCCATTACCATTGATGAGGAAATCACCAAGAAGCGGAAAGAATTTGGAATGCAGACAGAGTGAGGAGGGCGGTAATGAAAGAATATATTAGAAAATATTTCCTGCTGCGCAGACATAATTTTCAGGTGTCTGTCAAGAAAGCAAAGAGAAGCAAGATGTGTTACGCGTTTCTGGCACCCTATGCGCTGATATTTGCACTGTTTTACATTTTGCCGGTAGTGACGTCCATATTTTTCAGCTTTACTTATTATAACATTCTGGAGAGTCCCAGGTTTATCGGACTTCAGAATTACATTAGTCTGATACTGGAGGATGAAATTTTCCTCACGGGCGTGAAGAATACCTTCCTGATTGCGGTGATCACCGGGCCGCTGGGGTATATTGCTTCCTTCCTTTTTGCCTGGCTGATCAACGAACTGCCCAGATGGATACGTACTATAGCAGTTATTGTGTTCTATGCACCTTCCATAGCGGGCAATGTGTTCGTGATATTTACCATTTTTTTCCGGGGGGATGCCTATGGATATGTGAATGCGTTTCTGATGGATGTAGGGATTATTGATGCGCCTGTTCTGTGGCTGATCGATCCCAAATATATGCTGAATATCTGTATGATTGTCATTCTGTGGATGAGCCTGGGGCAGGGTTTTCTCTCCTTTGTGGCAGGGTTGCAGGGCGTGGACAGATCTCAGTACGAGGCCGGATGTATGGACGGGGTGAAGAATCGGTGGCAGGAGCTGTGGTATATTACCCTTCCCAACATGAAGCCCATGCTGATGTTCGGCGCGGTTATGGCCATTACCCAGGCATTCGGCGTCTGTGATGTGACCATGGCATTGTGCGGATATCCCAGTACGGATTATGCAGGACGTACCGTTGTGACGCACCTGTTCGACTACGGTTACTCCAGATTCGAGATGGGATATGCGTCAGCAATAGCGACTTTACTGTTCCTTGTCATGATTCTGTGTAACAAAGCGATTCAAAGTCTGCTGAGGAGAGTGGGGACCTGATATGAGTAAGAGAATAAGAGTACAAAATGCACAAACGATTCCGCACCTTAGGGTGCTGAGGTTGAAAAAGAGGCAGCCAAACCGCTCCCGGTTGGGAGATTTCTTCCTTGATCTGTTTCTGCTGGGCATGGCAATGCTGATGATATTTCCGTTGGTGTTTGCCATCAGCAGCGCGCTGAAGCCTCTGGATGAGCTGTTTATGTTCCCGCCGAAGATATTTGCCCAGAATCCTACTCTGGATAATTTCTCCGATTTGTTCGTTACCATGGGAAAATCCTGGGTTACTTTTTCCAGATATATATTCAACACAGTATTTATCACGGTGGCTGGTACGGCGGGACATCTGATCATTGCTTCCATGGGTGCCTTCGTTTTGGCGAAATATGATTTTCCTGGGGGCAAAACCTTTTTTAATATCGTAGTGGTGGCATTGATGTTCAACGGTTACGTAACGGCCATCCCCAACTATCTGATCATCAATGCACTGGGGTGGGTGGATACTTACTGGGCAATCATTATTCCCGCCTTTGCGGCGCCAATAGGGCTATTCCTCATGAAGCAGTTTATGGAGGGACTTCCCATGTCCCTGGTGGAAGCGGCCAAGATTGACGGCGCCAACGAATGGAAGGTATTTATCAGCATTGTTATGCCCAATGTGAAACCGGCATGGCTGACTATGATTATTTTTTCCGTACAAAGCCTTTGGAACAACAGGGCGGCTACTTTCATTTATTCAGAGGAAAAGAAGCCATTGGTGTATGCACTGCAGCAGATTCAGAGCGGCGGCATTGCCAGAACCGGGCAGGCAGCGGCAGTCACGGTGATTGTCATGCTGGTTCCCATCATCATCTTTGTGTTGTCGGAAAGCCAGATATTGGAGACTATGGCCAGCTCCGGGTTGAAGGATTAAGCAGTGGGATGAGAAAGGAAGAGGAGATTGTCTATGAATAAGAGATTAAAGAGACTTGGCGCGCTGGTGGCCGGCATCCTCCTGTTTGCGGCATCCTCCATGATGGTATCTGCAGAGACGGGTTATACCTATACCTATGACTATTGGGGAGATGTACAGTACTCGCCGGATGCTTACAGGGTAGTGGGAGTGTACACTGCGGTGGAAATGGGGTTGGAGAAGAAGCTCAGCTTCCCGGAGGGGCTGTTTGTTCATGAGGACATGGTCTATATCTGCGACACAGGCAACAACCGGATCGTGGAACTGCGCTGGACAGGCGAAGAGAAGCTGGAAGTAAAGAGGATCATTGAAGAGTTCAAGGGTAACGTGGAGAAGCGTACTTTTGCGTCCCCTACAGATATCGCGGTGACGGATGACGGCTATCTCTACATCTGCGACAAGAACAATGAGCGGATACTGAAACTGGATATGGATTTGAATTATGTGATGGAATTTACCAAGCCAGGGGACGCGAATTTTGACCAGAGCATGAGTTTTCTGCCCAACAAGCTTACGGTGGACAGTGCCGGGCGGGTGTATTGTGTGGCGGTGAATGTGAACAAGGGGTTGGTAAAATATGAAGCAGATGGGGAATTTTCCGGCTTTGTGGGAGCTACGCCTGTCACCTATGACTGGCAGGATTACATCTGGAAGAAGTTTGCTACCAAGGAACAGAGGGCACAGATGGAATCCTTTGTTCCCACGGAATACGATAATCTGTATATGGATCATGAGGGGTTTATATACGCAGTTACAACCAATGTATCGGCAGCGGATCTGGACAGTGGGGATGCAGATCCTATCCGCAAGCTGAACCTGATGGGGAATAATATACTGATTCAAAACGGGAACTGGACTGTCATCGGCGACCTGTATTGGGGGGAAGCCGGCGGATACAAGGGACCATCTCTGATGACGGATGTGACGGCTTTCGACAATGACGTGTATGTGGGACTGGATAAGGTAAGGGGCAGACTCTTTGCTTATGACGATCAGGGCAGGATGTTGTATGCCTTTGGCGGAAGCGGCAATATGGATGGTTGTTTCCGTCAGCCTGCAGCTATTGATCATATGGGTCATGAACTTCTGGTGCTGGATTCTCTGGACAGCAGTGTGACGGTGTTCACACCTACCGAATTCGGGAGTCTCATCTTCCAGGCCATAGAACAGTTCCAGGCAGGTGATTATGCCGGTTCCGGTGAGACATGGAAGAAGGTGATGGCACTGAACGGAAACTACGATCTGGCCTATATCGGCATTGGCAGATCCCTGGTTCGTCAGAAGGAATACAGGGAGGCAATGGATTATTTTGAGTTGAAGTTTGATGATGACAACTATTCCCGGGCATTTAAGCAATACCGAAAGGAGTGGGTGGAGGATCATATTGTGTGGATTTTCCTGCTTGTATTTGCGGTACTGGTGCTGCCTCTTGGCGTCGGCAAGGTCAGGAAGATTAAGAATGAAATTGACACGGCTGATATTTTCCGCCAGTGACGGACAAAAGGGAGGTAACTATGGTAACAGCGTTAAAAAAGAAAGAAACTTATAGCCATTATCTGGCTACATTGAAATTTTCTCTGTACTGCATCACGCACCCGCTGGACGGATTCTGGGATCTGACCCATGAGAAAAGGGGGTCCCTGGCCGCTGCCAATACCATCCTGATATTGACACTGGTGTGCAGGATTATGAAGCTCCAGTTTACCAGCTTCATTTTTTTGCAGGTCTATTGGGAGGGAATCAATATTTTCCTGTATTTGGCGAGCATTCTTTTTCCGTTGGCACTATGGTGTCTGGGCAACTGGGGACTGACCACTCTGTTTGACGGGAAGGGGACATTAAAACAGGTGTACATGGCCACTTGCTATGGAATGACACCCTATCCGCTGCTCCAGTTTCCGTTGATTTTGTTCAGCAACATGGTGACGGTGGATGAAGCGGCATTCTATATCGTGCTCAGCAGTTTTTCCGTTTTGTGGGCAGCAGTTTTGATTGTGTCCGCCATGATGGAGATACATGAGTACACCATGAAGAAGACGATTCTTTTTACGATCGGCTCTCTGTTAGCGATGTTGATTATGGTATTTATTCTGTTGTTGTTCTTCAGCATGATCAGCCAGGGGATTGCCTATTTTGTGTCACTGTTCAGGGAGATTATGTTCCGAATGTAAGGGGAGGAGGATGGAAAGATGAAGAAACTGAAAAGTTTTATCGCTCCAATGCTTATCCTTGCGGTGATTGCGGCGGGTGTGCTGGTGATCGCTTTCTGGAAGGAAGAGCCGGAGCCGGTGGAGATCGTGAAGGTCAACGCTTACGAGGGGGAGGAACAGGAGCTTGTATTGGAAAATGAGCGTCTGCGGTTTGTGATGGATTCTTCCACCACTCGTTTTGTTCTGGAAGATAAGGAGAGCGGGCAGGTATGGCGTTCCAATCCGGAAGGAATTGATGAGGATGCCCTGGCGCTGAACGCGGAGAAGCAGAAGCTCCAGTCTACCTTGCTTTTGACCTACAGCACCATCAATGGTGTGGATACCCTGTATGACAATTATACCTACAGCATGCAGAACAGTATCTACGACATTGAGCAAGGGGATGATTATATAAAAGTATTCTATTCTGTGGGGGACATGGATAAAGAGTATGTCATTCCGCCTGTAATCCTGGAAGAGAAAATGGATGCACTGCTGGAAAGGATGGATAAGGGCGGCATGATGCTGGTGGAGCAGTATTATAAAAAATACGACATCAACAATCTGGGAAAAAAAGATGACAAAGAAGAGTTGCTTGCAAATTATCCAATTCTGGAGACGGAAGTGGTCTATGTGCTTCGCAGTACTACGAAGGATAATGTGAAGGCGAAGTTCGAGAAGTTCTTTGAAGAGGCGGGTTATACCTACGAAGACTATATAGCCGACAAGATGTTGGATATGACCAGCAGCGTCTCGGAAAAACCGATATTCAATGTGAACATGGTCTACCGCCTGGACGGGGATGACTTGGTGGTGGAAGTGCCCATGGGAGAGATAGAGTACAAGGAAGACTATCCCCTCCTGTATCTGAATGTCCTGCCTTACTTTGGGGCGGGGGGAACGGAAGAAAAGGGTTTCCTGCTGGTGCCGGAAGGCGGCGGGGCGTTGATCGACTTCAATAACGGAAAAGTGGCACAGAACAGCTATTATGCCAATTTGTACGGTTGGGACATGGCACAGGGCCGAAAGGCTTTGGTACACGAGACCAGAACCTATTTCAATGTGTTCGGCATCTCCAAGGAGGACAGCTCTTTCCTCTGCATTCTGGAAGACGGCGCACCCTATGCAGCCATACAGGCGGATATCAGCGGACGGAATAACAGCTATAATTACGTAAATGCTGTGTTTAATATCGCCCACAGAGAGCAATATGATGTGGCGGATAAATACAACGGTGAAATGTATGTGTATGAGGAAAAAATTCCGGATGAGACATTGGTGAGCCGATACCGATTTGTGGCTTCCGGCAGCTATGTGGACATGGCAAAGTCCTGGCAGGGGTATCTGGCGGATAAGTATGGAGAATACTTTACGCCGAAGGAAGACACGCAGGCGCCGGCGGTAATAGAAATTCTGGGTGCCGTGGATAAGACAAAGCAGATCATGGGGATACCTGTCTCCAGACCACTGAAGCTGACCTCTTATCGGGAGGCAGAAGAGATTCTGCGGGAGATCAATAGGGAGGGGATGACCAATCTCTATGTGAAGCTGAGCGGGTGGATGAACGGGGGAGTAAGGCAGAAGATTTTGAAAGATGCAAAGCCCGTTTCCGAGCTGGGAGGCAAAAAGAATCTACAGTCTTTGATCTCCTATGTCAATGAAAACGGAATGCATCTTTATCTGGATGGTGTTACCGATTATGCCTATGACAGTACATTGACGGACGGATTCTTCATATTTTCGGATGCGGCCCGGCTGGTCAGCAAGGAGATGGTGGAACTCCATCCCTATTCCACCGTAAGTTATGTAGACCTGGAGGGTGCGGATGCTTATTACTTGCTGAAAGGGGAGAAAATCCTACAGATGGCAAGGAATCTGTCAGAGGAAGCGCAGAAGCTGGGCGGCGGGGTATCTTTCCAGAACATAGGCTGTGAGTTGTCTTCCGATTTCAACAGAGATGAGCCCATGAGCCGCATGGCACAATTAAAGCAGCAGGAAGCCCTGCTCAGGGAGGTCAATGATTCTGGGCAGGGAATTATGACCAACATGGGAAATGACTACGCCGCTGTTTACACCGACATGGTGGCCAATATGGATTTGAGCGGTTCCAAGTATACTATCCTGGACAGAACGGTTCCCTTTTATCAACTGGCGGTACACGGCTATGTAAATTATACCGGAGAGTCACTGAATCTTGCGCAGGATTTTGAGGAGGAACTGCTATTGTCTGCGGAATACGGTGCAGGATTATCCTTTACACTGATGGAAGAGTCGGCCTTTGCCCTTCAGAAGACGCTTTACACTGAATATTTCGGAGCGAGTTATGATACCTGGCACGACAGAATGCTGGAAATTTATATCAAGTACAATGCGGAAATGGGACATATCTTTCAGCAGAAAATGACAGATCATGAATGGCTTGCGGAGAAAATCTCCTGCACCACTTATGAGGACGGCACCAGAGTATACGTAAATTATGGCTATCAAGACTATACGACAGAAGAGGGAGATATCGTCCAGGCCAGGGATTATAAAACAGTCCGCTAGGAAGAAAGGGTTGTTGCTATGAAAAATGGAAAGAAATATACAGGACTTCTGAAGAGAAAGGCAATATCGGGGTATCTGTTTATACTGCCGTTTATATTGGGGTTTCTCATATTTATGGTGAGGCCGTTTTTACAGTCGCTTTACATGAGTTTCTGCAATGTGGAGGTCAGCGCCCATGGTATCCATTCCGTTTTTGCCGGTTTGGTGAATTTCAAAAGGGCTTTCACGGTAGATACGGAATTTAACAGGCTGCTGACGGAACAACTGGGTAAGATGGTGATCAACTCCATTGCCATCATGGTATTCAGCTTCTTTGTAGCATTAATACTAAACCAGAAGTTCAAGGGGAGGGCGCTGGTGAGGGCGGTGTTTTTCCTTCCCGTTATCATTTCATCCGGCGTTATTCTGGGGGTGGAATATGACAATGCCCTGCTGTCAGGTCTGCAGAGCACCATAGAGAACAACACCAACTATGGCTTCAGTATTACAGGAGCCATTGAGAGCATCCTGGTGACATCAGGAATCGGTACCAGTGCTTTTGAGATTGTGTTTGAGGTAGTGGACGGCATTTATGATGTAGCTATCGCATCGGGTATCCAAATCATCATTTTTCTGTCGGGTCTGCAGACTATTTCCGACAGCATGTATGAGGCGGCGGATATTGAAGGGTGTACCAAATGGGAAAGCATGTGGAAAATTACATTTCCCATGATCAGCTCTCTGCTGTTGGTAAACTGGATTTATACCATAGTGGATTTCTGTATGAGGTCGGATAATGAGGTCATGGAGAAAATCAGTGATACCATGATCGTGAAGCTGAATTATGGATTTTCCTCCGCGATGGCGTGGGTGTATTTTGCAATTGTCATTGTGATCATAGGTGTAAGCTCACTGATTATATCAAAGGGGGTCTATTACTATGACTGAAAAAGTTGTGAAAAGAAAAAAGGAAAAGACGTTTTGGGAAAGGAATCGGGAATCAGGCGGATATCTCCTGAAGAAGAATGTGTCAGACATTGTGTATCGGATAGTGCGGGTATTTTTGCTTTTTGGTATGTGCTTTCTAATTCTGCAGCCCATACTGAACAAGATTTCCATCAGCTTTATGGCGGAAGAGGATTTGTACAATGCCATGGTCATTGCAGTGCCGGAGCATTTCACTACCAATAATTACAGGCTGGCGGCACAGTTTATGGATTATGCAAAGACATTTGTGAATACGCTGGGGGTTTCCCTGAGTATAGCCATCTTGCAGATAGCGGTGTGTACTCTGGTAGGATATGGTTTTGCCAGGTTTGAGTTCCCACTGAAGAAGTTCTGGTTTGCCTGTGTGGTGCTGACGATCGTGATTCCGCCACAGACATTGTCCACCTCGCTTTACCTACATTTCCAGTACTTTGATATACTGGGTATCTTTAAACTGCTGACAGGAAATGCCCTGAATCTGAGAGGCTCTGCACTGCCATATTATCTGATGAGCACTGGCTGTATGGGGTTGAAGAACGGGTTGTATATTTTCATGATCCGCCAGTTTTTCCGTAATATTCCCAAGGAACTGGAGGAAGCGGCTTATGTGGACGGTTATGGCACGCTGAAGACCTTTTTCAGGATTATGTTGCCGGATGCAACGCCTATCCTGACATCCTGTTTTCTTTTTGCCTTTGTATGGCAGTGGACGGACGGGTTCTACTCCAAAACTTTTATGGGCAATGTAAGCCTGTTGTCCAGGCAGCTACAGATGATTGCAGACAGATTGGATCATTATATCGTATTCACGCTGCATGATGCTACGGGGGCTTCTGTGGGATATACAAATGCCATTGTAGCTACGGGCACACTGATGGTGATTGTGCCGCTGATTGTCTTGTATCTGGTTGCGCAAAAGGGATTTGTGGAAAGCCTGAGCAGTTCCGGAATTAAGATGTAACCAATACCTGTAAGGATGGATTCTATGCCAATGTGCAAAAAGGCTTTCGGCAGAATGAGGACTTCTGCTGAAAGCCGGGAGGATATTATGGCGGATTGGCAGGGATGATTATATATTATTAAAAGGAGGATTGAATATGAAAAGAAAAATGGCAGAAAAAGTGCTCGCATTGTCGCTTGCGGCAGCAATGGTGGCCGGGTTGGCCGGCTGTGGCAATAATGCAGGGGAAAGCGCCGATGGGAATACCGGCAGCAGTTCGGAAGTATTGGAGCAATCCAACCAACAGGACGCTTCCGGTGCAGAGGAAGGGAGTAGCTCTGAGGAGGGAGATCAACAATCAGGCGAGATGCCTGCTGTGATAACGGACAGCAATGGGAATCCCATTGACCTTGGCGGCATGGAAATCATCATCCGTGACTGGTGGACTCCTGATGAGGAGAACGAACCTGCTAATTCTTTTGAAGAGGCACAGGAAGAGTACCGTGACTGGATTCAGGAAACCTATAATTTTACCATCAAGCAGGTTTCCATCAGTACATGGGAGTCTGTGCCTGAGGATTTCGTCAATTATGCCACTACTGGAGGCAGCGAAAATTATGTCTTTGTACTGCGCCAGGGGCAGGAGCTGGTTGCGGCCATGAATTCCGGGTTGATGTATGATCTGGCTTCCCTTGATTGCCTTGATTTCTCCGAGGATAAGTGGAAGGATGGCGTGAACGAGATGCTTTCCAAGGGAGATGCTGTCTATGGTATGAGAGGCATTACACCTGAACCTCGTGGAGGCATATATTTCAACAAGAGGCTATTGGAGGAGGCAGGCATCAAACCCGACAGCATCTATGAGCTCCAGGAGAACATGGAGTGGACTTGGAGTAAATTTGAGGAAATCTGTTCTAAGGTACAGGCAGATACGGACAATGACGGCGTGATTGACAGATATGCGATGGTGTGCATTACTCAGGACTTCTATCCCATGGCAGTGTATAGCAATGGCGGTGAATTTATCGGTATGGACGAGAGCGGCAAATATATTAACCGCTTGGACAGCAGTGAGACCATTGAGGCGTTGAACTGGTCCCTGGACATGATAGACAGGTTTAACAAGGTCTTTGACGAGGATGCGGCATGGGATTATGGTTATACCGCATTTGCCAACGGTGAGGGGGTGTTCATTCCCCAAGAGTCCTTCAAAGCCGGCGACTGGGAGAATATGGCGGATGATTTCGGGTTTGTCTGCTTTCCGATGGGGCCGAAAATGCAGGATTATACCAACTGTTATACAGATAATGTGATGGTAATTCCTGCATGTTACAACGCGGAAAAGGCATGGAAGATTGCTTTTGCCTATAATCTGTTTACAGATCCCGTTCCAGGCTGGGAGGATTACAATGAGTCATGGAAGAGCAGTTATTATGAAAAATTCAGGGATACAGAGGCAGTTGATCTGACCATGGCACGTATGACCGAGAATGGTATGGTCACCTATCATACTTTTATCCCCGGATTGGATCTTGGACCTGATGTGTACTGGAATATTAATAAAGATAATACCCCTGCGCAGCAGGCTGAGACGATCAGGAATACGTGGGCAGCGTATCTTGAAGAAGCCAATAAATAGGAATTCAAGTTAAGCCGGATGTATGAAAAGGGTGGTATTTCTAATGCCACCCTTTTTGTCCGTTTGGGAGATAGAGAGGAAGAACAAATATGTCGGTTATTGCACACAATCCAATTATGCCGGGATTTTATCCCGATCCTTCCATCTGTGCGGTGGGAGGAGACTATTACATGGTGAATTCCACTTTTTCCTACTTTCCCGGGCTGCCCGTCATGCACAGCCGGGATCTGGTTCATTGGGAGCAGATCGGGAATGTTATGAATAGGAAGTCTCAGTTGCCGCTTGTGGGAACCGGACATTCCGAGGGGTTGTTCGCACCCACAATCCGCTGGCATGAGGGAGTATTTTATGTAATCTGCACTAATGTATCCTATGGCGGAACTTATATTGTGACTGCTGAAGATCCGGAAGGCCCTTGGTCGGAGCCTTATTATCTGGAGGGGGCGGACGGGATTGATCCCAGTCTTTTCTTCGACGGGGACGGGAAATGCTATTATTTAGGAACTCATCCCAATCCTGCGGGGTGCAGGTATGACGGGGACTGGTATATCTGGATACAGGAGCTGGATATCGGGGAGATGAAGCTGGTGGGGGAGAAGAGGGATGTGTGGAATGGCGCTATGAAGAATATCATCTGGCCGGAGGGACCCCATCTGTACAAAAAAGCCGGGTATTACTATATTGTGCATGCGGAGGGCGGAACCGGGCCGAACCATGCGGTGGCCGTGTGCAGGAGCAGGGATGTCTGGGGGCCTTACGAGAATAACTTCTGCAATCCTATTCTGACTCACAGGCATCTGGGAAAGGAATATCCGGTAAAATATGTGGGGCATGGGGATTTGATTGAGACGCCGGCAGGAGAATGGTACATGGTGATGCTGGCAGTCCGCCCCAGGGAAGGCTATACCACCATGGGAAGGGAGACCTTTCTGGCAAAGGTGGTTTGGGAGGAAGACTGGCCAGTGGTAAATCCGGGGATCGGTATGTTGACGCAGGAAGTGGAAATCAATCTGCCCAGGTGGGACCCTTGGAAGAAAGTGGGGAGTTTTACCTGTCGGAGCGGATTTCGCAATTGTGTACCGGGAAGCAGCCGGGATTACGATTTCAGAAAAATCAGACGATTGGGGGATGAGTTTTTATTCCTGCGTAATCCAGGGGAGGATATGTACCGGCTGGCAGCGGGAGAGGGGCTGTATCTGAAGTACGGGACTGCCACACTAAAGGAATCGGGGAGTCCGTCCTATATCGGCATTAGGCAGCAACATCATGAATTTGAGGCAGAAGCCTGTATGGATATTACGGTTTTGGCAGGTGGCGGAAAGGTCGGCAGTATGTCTGTCACGGCTCCCGGAGACGCAGAGAAAGATGAACCCTTGGAAAGAAATAGAGCAGGGTTGGTGTTGGTGCAGAGCAATGAGTATAATCTGAGGCTGGAGGTCTCGCCCGGAATGGCAGAAGCTGTCCTGTGTGAGAAAGGGCAGGATCGCATGGTAGGGAGGATAGCCGGGGAATGGAAGGAGATTACCGTGTTTCTGCGGGTGAATGATTTGAAAGCGACATTGGGGCTGAAGGAAAGCGGAAGAGAAAGAATCGTGGCCAAAGATGTGGATATCAGGGCACTGTCCACGGAAGTAGCAGGTGGATTTGTGGGTTGCACTGTGGGCATGTATGCGGTTGCGGATGGAAAAAATGGAATGGCTGTTGAGGAAGTGGAAGAGGAAATTTGCTTTCAGAGTTTTTCTTATACTATTATATGAGCAGACGGCACAGAGCTTCAGGGAGTGTATGGGAAAGTGGAGGAGTATAGTGATGAAAAAACAGATGCTTGTATTGTTATTGGCGGCGGTAATCTGTATCAGTGGGTGCGGGCAGCAGTCGGATGGGGCGGAGCCTGTTGTGAACAGGGAGGGAACCGAAGCGCAGATGGATTCCGAGACAGGGCAGAGAGAGGAAGAGGATGGTTTCCCGAAGATATTAGAGGATGATTCGGATGGCAAATCAAAAGAGCTGAACAGTTCGGACGGTGAAGGGCCGGAATCGGACGGGGAAAGTGATGCCGCACAGACAGTAGGTCTGGCAGAGCTGTATCAGGAGAATTTCCCCATAGGAATCGCGCTGTCCGGCTATGTGATTCAGAATATGGATCAATATGGGGAGGTCGTACTGGGCAATTTCAACAGCATTACCTGTGAGAATGAGATGAAGCCGGACGCTCTCCTGGACATGGAGGTCAGCAGAGAGAACCTGGAGAATACCTATCTACATGCAGCGGTTCATTTTGACAACTGCATGCCCGCCATTGTCTTTGCAGAGGAGCATGGTATCAAAATCCGTTTCCATACGCTTGTGTGGCACAGCCAGACTCCGAAGAGCTTCTTTACCGAGGATTATACCGAGGAGGGAAATCTAGTGAATCGGGAGACCATGCTGGCCAGAATGGAAAATTACATAGCAGATGTATTGGGGTATTTCCAGGAGAATTATCCGGGACTGATCTATGCTGTGGATGTGGTAAATGAGGCTTTTGATCCTGGAAATGGGGATGAGGACGGCATCCGCACAAATGAGAACCTCTGGTATGAGACGGTGGGGCCGGACTATTATTATCAGGCGTTTGTCTTTGCAAGAAAATATGCTTCTGAGGGTATGAAGCTTTTTTATAACGACTACGGATGTATGGACAAGGCCGATTTGATGCTGGAGCGCTTGGCGCAGGCAAAAGAGGAGGGGCTGATTGACGGAATCGGTATGCAGTCTCACTTGAGCACAGACGATAGAATTCAGTTCAAATTTATGCTGGCGGTCAAGCAGTTTTGCGATGCCGGCTATGAAGTGCAGGCTACAGAACTTGACATTGGAGTGAAGGAGGTGAGTGACAGTGCTTTTATGTCACAGGCCAGAAAATATCGTGCTTTCTTCAAAAATATGAAAGTGCTTCAGGAGGAAGGATATTCCGTGACAGGAATTACGGTCTGGGGACTGAATGACGATCTATCCTGGCGCAGGGACGAGCATTGTCTGTTGTTTGATGGTAATATGAATCCCAAGAAGGCTTATCTGGGAGCCTTGCTGGATCCGGCCATACCGGATGTGGAGTGAGAACAGACTGATTTGAAACATGCAAATGGCTGAGATGATGCAGGTTTAGGGACAGGATACAGATGTCGGGAGAAAGTATAATAGGAGTGGAGGTTATAAGGTGAGAGATAGAAAAGAAGCAAGGAAAAGAGCGCAGCAATTAGTCAGTCAGATGACATTGGAGGAGAAGGCCTCACAACTGCGATATGATGCCCCAGCGATTCCCAGACTGGGAATACCGGCTTATAATTGGTGGAACGAGGGACTCCATGGAGTGGCCAGGGCAGGGGTGGCGACCAGTTTTCCTCAAGCTATCGGCATGGCGGCGGCTTTTGATACCGAGCTGATGCAGATGGTTGGAGATGTAATAGCGCAGGAGGGGCGGGCAAAGTACAATGCCTATATTGCTCAGGACGACAGGGATATCTATAAGGGACTGACATTCTGGTCGCCCAATGTTAATATTTTCAGAGATCCCAGGTGGGGCAGGGGGCATGAGACCTATGGCGAGGACCCGTATCTTACGGGAGAACTGGGAAGTGCTTTTGTAAAAGGGCTGCAGGGGGACGGAGAATATATGAAAGCTGCTGCCTGCGCAAAGCATTTCGCAGTCCATTCCGGCCCTGAGGCACTGCGCCATCAATTTGATGCAAAAGCCTCAAAGAAGGATTTATATGAAACCTATCTTCCCGCATTTGAAAAGCTGGTAAAAGAGGCGGATGTGGAAGCGGTGATGGGCGCCTATAACAGAACCAACGGGGAACCATGCTGTGGCAGCAAAACATTGATGCAGGACATTTTAAGGGGACAGTGGGGCTTTGAGGGGCATTATGTCTCTGACTGTTGGGCAATCAGGGACTTCCATGAGCATCATATGGTGACGGACACGGCGGAGGAATCTGCTGCCATGGCATTGAAGAGTGGCTGTGACGTGAACTGCGGCAATACCTACCTGCACTTGTTGAAAGCCTGCCAGAACGGACTGGTGACAGAGGAGGAGATAGGAGAGGCAGCGGAGAGACTGCTTACCACAAGATTTTTGCTGGGTTTGTTTGATAAAACGGAGTATGATAGGATTGGATATGACAGGCTGGAATGCGCAGAGCATTTGGAGACAGCCGCCCGTACCACGGCAGAGAGCCTTGTATTGTTAAAAAATAACGGTATTCTTCCGCTGAAAAAGGAGAATATCAAAGCACTCGGTGTAATCGGTCCAAATGCGGACAGCCGTGCTGCACTGGTAGGAAATTATCATGGCACTTCCTCCAGATACATCACTGTCCTGGAGGGGATTCAGGACTATGTATCGGAAGACATAAGGGTTTATTATTCAGAAGGATGTCATCTGTTCAGAGACAGAGTGGAAAGTTTGGCCCGGCGGCAAGATCGCATCAGCGAGGCGCTCAGTGTGGCAAAAAACAGTGATGTGGTGATATTGTGCATGGGGCTGGATGAAACTCTGGAGGGAGAAGAAGGAGATACCGGGAACAGCTATGCTTCCGGAGATAAGACGGATTTGCTGCTTCCCCAAGTGCAGAGGGAACTGGCGGAGGCGGTGATTCAGGTCGGAAAGCCTGTCATTCTGTTGAATATGACGGGGAGCGCCATGGATCTGCGGTATTTTGAGGAACATGCGGAGGCGGTGATGCAAGTATGGTATCCTGGGGCGAGAGGCGGCAAAACCATTGCGGAAGTGCTTTTTGGGGAGATATCTCCCTCAGGCAAGCTGCCGGTGACCTTCTATAACAGCATAGAGGAACTGCCGGCATTTGAAGATTATGGGATGAAGGGAAGAACTTACAGATATTTTGAGGGAACGCCCTTGTATCCTTTCGGCTATGGGCTGACCTACGGCGATGTGGTGGTAGACGCAGTGGAGTGCAACGGGACTTTGATTGAAGTCGACAGCCAGAACCGGATGCCGGAGCGGGAAGCAGTCTCGGACAAGTGGAAGGTAACCAGGCAGAGGGAAATCCCATGGGCGGACACCAGTGAAAAACTGATGATAAAGGCTAAAATAACCAATAGAAGTGATACTGCAACGGAGGAAGTGCTACAGATATATATCAAGAACCTGGATTCAGAATATGCACCGCCCAACGGGAAACTGTGTGGGTTTGCGAGAGTCTTTCTTTTGGGGAAAGAGAGCCGATGGGTGACGTTGGAGGCGGATAGGGATGCGTTTCTTGTGGTAAACAGTGATGGGGAAAAGGAAATCGATGGGAGCCGTTTCCTGCTCAGTGTGGGATTAGGGCAGCCTGACGCAAGAACCAGGACACTGACAGGAAAAGAGAATGTTACATTTGCGTTGCATGGATTGGAAGAGTGACAGGGAGATTGAGGAGAAATGAGCGCGTTCAGCACAGGAATATACCGAAATGTATTTGCGGAAATCGGGAAAAACGAGGAGGAGATAGTAAAAAGGCTTCAAAGCGCGATGGATGTTTTCTTTTATGGAAAACAGGAAGAGCGCATCTATCATCCGGTGGGAGCGGATATGGGGTACTTGGAAGATACCGGGAACCATGATGTTAGGACGGAAGGAATGTCCTATGGGATGATGCTGTGTGTCCAGATGGACTGGAAGGACGAATTTGATCGTATCTGGAAGTGGTCCAAAACTTATATGTACATGGAGGATGGGGAGAACGAAGGCTATTTTGCCTGGAGCTGCAGGCCTAATGGCGAGAAGAATGCCTGGGGGCCGGCGCCGGACGGGGAAGAATATTATGCCATGGCATTGTTCTTTGCCTCACACAGATGGGGGGACGGAGAGGGAATCTTCCATTATTCCCGAGAAGCCAGAAGTATTCTGCGGGCCTGTCTGCATAAGGGGGAGAATGGAAGAGCCGGTCAGCCTATGTGGAACCGGGAAAATAAGCAGATATTGTTCGTACCAGGATGCTCGTTTACAGATCCTTCCTATCACTTGCCTCATTTTTATGAGCTGTTTGCGCTGTGGGCGGATGAGGAAGACCAAGAATTCTGGAGACAGGCTGCGGATGCCAGCAGAAGATATCTGGCTAAGGTGTGCCATACGGTTACAGGTATGAATCCGGAGTACGGAGAATTTGACGGAAGCTCCATGTGCAGGAAATTGCCGCAGGGGAGTGACAGACATGATTTATTCTACAGCGATGCGTACAGGACAGCGGCCAATATAGGGTTGGATTGCCTGTGGTTCGGCAAAGACAGGGGGCATTACAGTGTGCCCGTGCGCCTGATGCGTTTTCTGGAAACAGATCTGGAAGCCGCCAGATGTGTGTTTGAGGTGGATGGTACCCCAGTGGAAAAGACGGTGCTGCATCCGACAGGGCTGCTTGCGGCTACTGCGCAAGGGGCGCTGACTGTTCCTGTGAATGAGGCAGGGGACATAGACAGTGACTGGAGTGTGGTGAAACGGTGGGTGGAATGGTTCTGGAACCAGCCTTTGCGGAAAGGTGGGAGGAGATATTATGATAACTGCCTGTATCTATTTGCGCTGCTTGCCCTGAGCGGAAATTACAGGATTTACTGATGTAACATGGGGGTGGTTTGCAAGAGCAGCTCAGAGACAATGAACATAAATATGGAGGGATGGCAGGATGGTTGAGATAAGAATTTTGCTGGATCGAGGGCAGAAGACGGAATTCCGCAATCAGGTAGATTTCTGTGTGGGAACTGGCCGGATGGGGTTGGCGTTGCATCGGGAATACTTTGAACAACTGAAACTGGTACAGGAAGAGATTGGATTTCGATATATTAGGGGACATGGCTTGTTCTGTGATGACATGGCCATCTATCAGGAGACAGAGGGCGGTATCGCGGAGTATAATTTTACTTATTTGGACAGAGTCATGGACGGTTATCGGGAACTGGGGCTGAAACCTTTTCTGGAGCTGGGATTTATGCCGGAGAAGATGGCAAGAGGAGAGCAGACCATATTTTACTGGAAGGGAAATACCACGCCCCCCACTTCCTATGAGGCGTGGGAAAAACTGGTGAAGGTGACACTGGAGCATCTGTGTGGGCGTTATGGTCGGGAGGAAGTATTGACCTGGCCTGTAGAAGTGTGGAATGAGCCGAATCTTCCGGGATTTTGGGAAAATGCAGATATGCAGGAATATTTTAAGTTATTCCATCGGACTTATACTGCGGTGAAGGAAGTGGACACACGCTTTCGGGTAGGAGGCCCTGCGGTCTGCGGAGGCAGCGATGGAGTATGGATAAAAGCATTTTTGGAGTACTGTCGGGACAATGGGGTGAATCCGGATTTCGTTACAAGACATCATTACACCACCGGACTTCCAGAGAATGTAGGGCATTACGGCTATCCTGAGCTGATGGAGGCGGAGGAAGGCTTTGCCAATCTGCATACTACAAGGGAGATTATAGACAGCTTTTCAGAGTATCGAGGGAAGGAGATTCATATTACCGAATTCAATACGTCCTATATTCCCAATGCGCCGCTGCATGACACCAATCAAAATGCGGCTTACATAGCCCATCAGCTTTCCAGGCTGGGCGATGACAACGAATCCTATTCCTACTGGACTTTTGGGGATGTATTTGAGGAGCAGGGGGTTCCCTTTACCCCTTTTCACGGCGGCTTTGGACTGGTGGCGAACGGCTGCATTCCCAAGCCCACTTTTTGGAGCTTTGCCTTCTTCAAGAAGCTGAAAGAGAAGAAGGGGCACTGTATCCTGCGAGATGACCATGCAGTGGTGATGAGTCTGGAAGATGGCAGTTACCGGGGCGTGGTGTGGAATCAATCCAACAGGCGTAGAGGGGAACATTATCTTCTCATATTGGAGATGAAAGAGAAGAGGGAGGGCTGCCTTCTCACCGAAACGGTGGATGAGGAGCACTGCAATCCTTTGAAGGTATGGCATGACATGGGAGAATCGGCGAATCACACTGCACAAGAGTATAAGCTTCTTCGGGATGCAGCGCGGCCTTTTGTGGAGACGAGGCGGGTGCGGCCAAAGAACGGCGGGATGAAAGTATCCTTTCCCGTGAGGGAAAATGCCGTGGTTTATTTCGAGTGGAAGCCTGGGGAAATTATATCGGACAGGGGATATTCTTATGGGCGTGCCGTACAGTATCCAGCAGTTAATCCATTGACAAGGCTGGATTATCCGGATCCTGATGTAATCCGTGTGGGGAACACTTATTATATGGTAAGCACTACCATGCACTTTATGCCGGGATGCGAGATACTTCGTTCTTACGATCTGCGCAACTGGGAGCATCTTTCTTATGTGTATGATAAGTTGGACAGCACGCCTGGACAGAGGATGGAGGGGGATGAGAATATTTATGGTAAGGGCATGTGGGCAGCATCCCTGCGATATCATAAGGGAATCTACTATGTTTGTTTTGTGGCGAAGGATACTCACAGGACGTATCTCTATACGGCCCGACAGCCGGAAGGACCTTGGGAGAAGCGGTTTATAGAGGGCTTTTATCATGATTGTTCCCTGCTCTTTGATGAGGATGGGAAGAACTACATCGTCTACGGGAATCGGGAAATCCGTATCACTCAGTTGAAGGCGGATTTAAGCGGTCCTATGGAGGGCGGGCTGAACAGGATTCTTGTGGATGACAGGGACAATCCCTACCTGGGCTATGAGGGAAGCCATATGTACAAGATCGGGGGGAAATACTATCTCTTTCTGATCCATTCCAGACGGGATTGTTGGAGGCGGACCGAGGCTTGCTTTACCGCGGATTCTCTGGAAGGAGAATTCGTGGGTGGAGATGTGCTGGACGATGATTATGGATTGCCTGATATGGGCGTGGCGCAGGGGGGTGTTGTAGATACCCCGGACGGAAAATGGTATGCACTGCAGTTTCAGGATCGTGGAGCCGTAGGACGGATTCCTTTCCTGATACCTGTGACATGGACGGATTCATATCCTGTCTTCGGAGACGGGGGGGAGATTACGGATGTATTTCCGGTGAAAAGCACGCGTCCCGGATACAATTACGCGCCTTTGGTGGGCGGTCAGGACTTCAGGGGAGAGTTGAAACCATATTGGCAGTTTAACCATGAGCCGGATTTTGACCTGATTCATCATGATAGGGAGAACGGAACCTGGCAGGTGTGTACGGACAAGGTATGCGGCTGTCTGCTGCAAGCCAGGAATATGTTAACCCAGAGAATGCTGTGGCCGGGATGCGCTGCGGAAGTTACCGTGGACGGTGGCGGGCTGAAGGAAGGAGATTTCGCAGGTTTATGTGCATTGCAGGCCTGCTTCGGATTCCTTGGGTTGGCTCGCAGGAATGGTGAACTGCTTATGGTGGTCAGAACCGTAGAACCGGAAGAATTCGGGAAGATGCCGCCTGAGAATGTGTCGGAGAGGGAATGGACTGCCGTACCAGTGGAGGAGAAGCCATTTGTTCTGAAACTGGAGGCGGATTTCTCTCAGGGGAAAGATGTGTGTACCTTCTATTACAGGGATGGAAGCTTTCAAAGCAGTTGGGAGAAAATAGGACCTGTCCACAGGCTTCGATTTGGGTTGGATCATTTCTGCGGCTGCCGTTTTGGACTGGTGGTGTATTCTACGAAGGAAGCGGGTGGTAGCGCAAGATTCAGTGAATTTTGCTATCGCGAAAGATGAAAAAACTGCAAAAAGTACTTCAAAGTCCGACACAGAGGTGTGTGGTGACGCATGGAGCAGATTGAGCCTGAAATCCAGGTAGGAAAGAAGGTCAGAAATCAGGAGCATCATATGAAAGACTTTATACAAAAAAGCGCAGGTGATGAGTTCATCTGCTCTTTTTTGTGGGATTGGGGTTGTTGCGGAATTTTTGACAGAAATATTTTGGACTTTTTCACATATATTTTTCGTAAGAGATGAATTGGGGTATTAGAGTGGAAAATGGACAAAGGGTGCGGAGAGAAAAAAGGGGTATTTGCAAACATGATCGGCAGGTTAGCCAAACATGATCAGAAAGAAGGCAGGAAGAAATATGTGGGGTGGATGAGGAAAGGGATAGCGGCAGAACTTGTTTTAGTGGTTGCACTGGTACTTTTTGCGGCAGGAAAAAAAGAAGAATCTGCGGATGGGAAAAGTATTGCCACAAATACACTTTCTATAGAAAATGATTACATAAAGTGGGTGGATTTCACGGTGTCATATGAAGCTCTGTGCAAAGCCTATGAATGGGATGTGGAAACCCATGGTTCGGAGCATGAAATAAACTGGGTGGAACTGCTTGCCTATACAGCGGCGAAAACGGGTGGAAGTTTTAACAATGATGCTTTAAAAACCATGGAGAAGGCGGCCAAGAAACTTTCGGAGGGTGAGAGTACTATGGAAGACCTGACAAAGGATCTGAAGTATTATTCATATTATAAAGAGGCATATGATGCCGCCATTGGCGGACTGGTAGGGGAATACAAGGAAGAGCGCTCTGATGGAAGTGGTGACTATGAAGTACGGTATGGGTTGAAGGGATATTTTCCCCTGGCCAGAGGATTTGATTATACCCATTATGATGATTTTGGTGTGGGACGCAGTTATGGCTATCAGAGGAAGCATTTAGGACATGATATGATGGGGCTGGTAGGCACGCCGATTATGGCAGTGGAGTCTGGTTATGTGGAGGCGCTGGGGTGGAACCAGTATGGAGGATGGCGGGTGGGTATCCGCAGCTTTGACGGAAAGAGATATTATTATTATGCACATTTACGGCAGAACTATCCTTATGCGGAGGGGCTTGCAGAAGGCAGTGTGGTGACTGCAGGGGATGTGATTGGGTATATGGGGCATACGGGGTATAGCACTACGGAGAATGTGAATAATATTAAGATTGTGCATCTGCACTGGGGATTGCAGTTGATTTTTGACGAGTCCCAGAAGGAAGGAAATAATGAGATTTGGATTGATATTTACCCACTGACCAGGTTTCTGGCGAAGCATACCCAGGCGGCTGTGAAAGTGGAGGGGACGAAGGAGTGGGTGCGGACGAACCGGATTGTGGACCCAGCGGTGGAGGAGTATATTGCGCAGTTCCCAGGGGAAGTGAGGACGCCGGTAAGTGAGAATTCTTTGGAAGGGAATGAACCGTCGGAAGCGCTGCCGGAATCGAATAGTCAACAATCAGGAGAGGCAAAAGATACAAATACAATAGAGTAGAGATGCTATTTACCATTGCTAAAATATGTGAAAAATATTGCACAAAAAATAATCGTGTGGTTTAATCTATTATGAAAAGGGGAGAATTATTTTCAATTCTTGGAGGAAATGAATACGCTGATAGAATTAAGAGCTAAAAATTGTTTTTCAGTGAAAACGGATATGAGAAATAAGAGATTTGCGCCTAATGTATACAACAGAAACTATTTTAACATTTTAAAGACAGTGGTAATCTTGGACCTGATAATGCAGGAAAGACATGTCTGGTAAAATGTATCCGCAGCGCAAGGAACAACAGTTAGCAGCGCAACAAATGGAGAATAGAATTTTATAAGCAAATTCTTGACTTTGACGTAACGTAAAGCGATATACTATTTATAGAGATGTACCGGTCGCGTGTGAAAACATCTTAAGTAAAATAAAAATTCAAAGGAGAATCCACATGAAAAAACAACTTACTATCCACCCTTTCCCCTATGATGCAGAATCCGACGGATTCATCGCAGCTTTATCAAGTGTGGTATGCGCTGCAAAAAAATACACAGATGATACCCCCTACTGGTGTACGTCAAAAGACTGCTACTGCCAAAAATGCGGCGGCTGTACCGGACAATCGCTTAGCAAGACACAGTTAAGCATCTATCATTGCCTGATCACCGCGTCAGGACTGGCGTTTGGCTTTGATTACCCAGAAGACGACAGCGTTGGCGCGCACACAATCCCCAATACCCCGGTCGGCTGGCGTTGGGACAACGGTTTTTTGGCGGACATCATGGAGTTTGCGGGACTTTCGTTTATTCGCTGTAGAAACAAAACTGTTGCGGAGATCCGCGAGATCGTAAAAGATTCTATCGACGCGGGATACCCTGCTATGGCGGCAAATCACAGTGTTTATCCGAATGAAATGGCATGGGTCTCATGCTGGAAGATCGTAAGCGGCTACACTGAAGACGGGATCACTGTGATGAATTACGGTGGCGAAATGAGCGATGAGACTAACGGCGTGTATGAGGATATCATCGTTATCACCGGCGAAGTTAATCGCCCAAATGATGCAGCTTGCAAACAGGCTTATTTTGACGTGCTCAAGCGGATACACACTGTGCTAAGCGATCCCTCCCATGACGCTTTGGAGAATGAAATAATGTCTGATCTGTCAAATATTACGCCCGAAAACGCCGTAATGCTGTCGTACAAGCTTATGGGAATAAACGGTGTACCAATTGAAGCGAGGTGGCATGCAGCAGAAGCCTTTACGTCAAAGGACAATCTTTTGTATTCACTTGTCAATTCGTCATCGGCAGATACAGTGGAGTCAAATGAGCTCAAAGCTGTGGCTGAAAAATTGTCAGATCTGTTTTTTAAGTACTATGTTGCAGAGGGAAACAACGAAACTCATGGGATCGGTTGGAAAATCTGGGCTTGCCTGAATGTTGGACCGAAGACCGGATATCTCCCCACGGAAGAGTCATTCAAGCTGATTCAGCAGCCTGATGTGCAGAGTGAGATGAAACAGTTGTTTAAAATCGTATTTGATAACGATCGCGCGGTTGCCGATGGGATCATGGAGATTTTGAACACTATACACAAATAATGTGTTTATTGCAATTAAAATATATGTAAAAAAATTATTTTATATGAAAAGCCGCAAATATTTGCTTTCCGGAATATTTGCGGCTCGTATATAATGAACAAAGTCATTGGTGGCTGCATGAATACGGATGACTACGTACAAGCTGTCTTTGCATTGACTAATGTATGTGACATATTGTTTATAGGAAGGAGTGGCATGTTTGAGTTTAATTAAAATAACCGATCTCAGTACTCAACTCGGATTATCATCAAGAACATTGCGTTATTACGAGGAGGTCGGACTTATCACAAGCATTCGTCCGCAGTTTGAAAAATATCGCTATTATGATGAGCAAAATGTACAGCGGCTACGGCAGATCATGATACTTCGCAAAATGCAGATTCCCATAAAAGACATTGTGCGAATTTACGACAGCCGTGAAATGCTGGACATCACACAGGTATTTGTGGACAGGCTTAGTGAAATCGACCGCGAGGTCACGGCGCTGTCCGAACTTAAACGCATTATTAACGACTTTTTGAATAATATGCTCGAAAAAGGCATCAGGCATATCTCTGCCCTGCCTCTTTTGTATGAGGAAATGGACAAGCAGCTCACTGTGCGGGAAAGCATCGGCATGGAACATCTTTCTGAAATATCGGGAAAACTTATACGCCCTCTTGATGTTTCGATTGTAAAACTGCCGAGAATGCGTGTGTTGACCTCATATCTTAAAGTTGATCCGCAAATCTCTGATACCGATGCTTTTTCACGTTATATTCAGATGAATGGTATAAGAACGGATTATCACGGAAGTTTTGAGTATCGGGAAAACGAACATGACGTTATGATCTCAAAAATTGCCGACGACTTTGTAAACGACAGCAGCTTTGCAGATTATATTTTTGACGGAGGTCTGTTTGCCGCGGCAAATTTATATCTTGATGACGATATGAATCAGTCATTTCGAACTCTGATAAAAAGCTTTGACGAAAACAAGTTTTATCAAATAGATTACGCACAGGACGGCAGTTTGCGTCACGCCGCCATGACAGAAAATCTCATTTCTCCCGACGAACGCAGACAGCTTGTTGCTTTATATGTTCCGGTAAAAAAACGAATTCCTGACGTGACGCTTTACCCAAGACCTGCCGAGGTCACTGATATTACGGAAGACGAGATCAACTGTCAAAATCCGCTGTTGTGGGAAAAGGAGGTCGAACTTGATAAGATTACGCCTATCAACGCTCCTCATTACCGAGTACTTGACAGCGGTGAAGCCGAGTATACCGGTTGGATCTCCTCGCGAACGCTTAACACAAATGTATCTGTAAAGCTGCCGTTCAGGGTGGATATAGATTTCCGCGTACCGATGAATGATGAGCGGTTTGGTTACGGTGACAGCGAAGGCAGCATTATTTTTTATCATGGTTCCAACAGCTATAACAGTGGTGTAAATCTCAACATTATGGATTTCGGCATCAATATGAATAACCGTTCAAATTGTCGGGAAGAAGCGCTCAGCTTTCATCAGCCGATCTTTCACGACCTTTATAATTTTCCCAACAGGGGTCGAATCAGGCCGAACGAATATAATCATGTCACATGGATCGTTGGACAAAAGCATTTGGCGGTCATAATAAACGGAGAAATACGGTATTGCGGAACGGATTTTCCGTATATGTTCCTTGATCTGAACCGTGAAGAAGCATATCCTGTTGTTATTGGGTCGAATGGTCAGGGAATGAAATATTTCAGAAAAATCAAGATTTCACAGCTTGCATATTCTCAAACAAATAAAATAAAGAACGGAGAACTTACCATAAATACAGAGCGAAGCAATAACTTAATTCCCGTTATTCACCGTCTTATTACAGAAGAGTATGGGGAAATTTACCAGTTCAATGGAAGTGCCGCATATGTAATGGAATGTCTGGGAGAAATGGAGTTTGATTATCTGACTTTTGCCGGGCTTACCGGAGACGTGTTTGCGCAGCATTATAAGCAGCCCTTTGACGGCAATGGCGTAAATGAATATTATCAGGTCAACGGTGATGGTAGGTTTTTTGAGGGAATTTTTGAAAAGTGCGGTTATTCAGCCGCGTATGTTTTCAGCCGTGACCTTCAAAAAAATAAAGATATGTATCTGAAAAAACTTGTTGCCTATATTGACAAAGGCGTTCCTGTTATATCCACAGGATATTCTGATCAGCCGTGTGGTGTGCTTGTGGGTTACGAGGAATACGGAAAAACGCTTATATACATTTCGGGAAATAACAGCGAGCCGCAGCGCATTTCGTATGATAAAGCGATGGGATGCGGTACCAATAAAAGCGGCTGGATATTTGTCGGTGATAAAAAAGAAGAAAAGAAAATCGCAGAAATTTATCGTGAAGCAATTTATGCGCTGCCGGAACTTTTGACAACTGACAACGATAAATATTGCTTTGGTGCGTCGGCTTTCCGCAAGTGGGCAGATGACGTTGAAAACGGATATTTTGAGCAAATAAAGCCCAAGGAATTTGAGCTGCGGTCAATGTACGTCAATTTTGTTTTTGCGCTTGCCACAAACGGGAGCTGCTGCCCGATTTTTTTACAGCGCACAAATGAATTAAATCCGGACATGACATATCTTGACGATATTATTCTCCTATATAAACGCACCGCTGACATTTGGCACAATGATGGTGGAAATGATCTTGAAGCTCTCGGAGGCGGCTTCAATATAACGCTTGAAGCACTGCAAAAGCCTGAGAGACGGGAAAAGATAGCAGCAAGAATTCGTGAATGTGGGGATGTTATCGACGAGGTTGTAAAGATACTGAATGAAAAATGAGCAGAAAAATCACGGGTGGGATTAGAGGGTAACTCTCTGGATATTTTGAACAAAACCAGTAAAGTGTAAAGTTGTATTATATCACATATTTGCCCCTTGTATTCATAAGACTTATTGCAGTTCATAGTCAAGATTTGTTGCATATTTTAAAAATGTATGATAAAATAGTAAAGATTTATAGTTTCATATCAGCTTTCGGAATCGCAATTACTTTTATGTGCAAATCGGACATACGGCGAAAGACGTTCAGGAAATCAGGAGATGGAAGGAATGAGCGAGTTACACAATAGTCTGAAAGATATCCTCAATGAATTGTTAAAGGATACGGAAATTCAGGAAAATATAGTGAAAATTGTGGGAAAGGGCAGGAAGCAGGAAGATGAGTTCCTGAAAAGGATCGAAGTACTGGAGGAAGAAAACCGGATTCTATATCAGCAATTAGAAGAAATCAGGCTGGAGAGGGAGAAGCTGAACGAAGCCAGCAGGAGACTGGAGGAAGAAAACCGGGAAATAAAGTCCTCTCGGGACGAGGCATACAGGATGCTTCGGGAACAGAAAAAAGAATTTGAGCCGTTGGAAGAAATAAAAGGAATATGGAAAGGGCTCTGCGGAGTGGACAAGGGCCAGAAAGCATATATGAAAAAATTATGCGGTTCATGGGATGTAAAAGCATTTGTGGCTTTGGGGAAGGATAAAAACGGGATCAAACAGTTGTGGAATTTTATCAGGGATGAAATCATGAATTCCGGCAAAGGTATGGAAAATATTCGAGTACTGGCGGAATATTTTGAACTGTGTATCAGTGTTTATAATATGACCAATATTAAAAAAGAATGTTATGTAAAAATTGAAGTGGAAATAGGCGGGGAATTTGATTCAAGGCAATGTATTAAGACGTCGGAGAGCGTTGTAAACGGTGTGGTTACGGAGGTCCTTTTAAACGGTTATTGTATTCAGGATGATATTTTGAAGCCTGTTGTGTTAGTGCGATAGCGTTCCGGCTGTTTGTGCGGGAAGAGATTAAGTTGTTGTCTGGGAAAGGAGCATAATTGTAGATATGGACAATCAATGGAATATTATGGAAAGGCCCGGGATATTAAAAAAGTGTTGTCAACTGGAAGCGGTTGTGCAGAAACTATTTCAATCGCCCAGAGCGATGGTAAACGGACTGATCCGTATGGTGAGCTTGGATGGAATATGGTATTACCATAGAGAAACGGATGTTTTTATCCCATTAATACAAAAATATCTTGAAGAGTCTTATTCGGCCGGTACGAAGCCTGAGAAGGGCTATATTCGTATGAAATCAGTTAATCTGGCATGGGATTATGCTGATGATACGGAGGCAGAGAAGATTTTGCCAGGACTGGCAGAATTGAACCTGCCGGCGGAATCCGGCAATTGCAGTTTGAGTGAAGTCTGCGGCTCAGGGATAGTGCTCCTGAGAGATGGCAAGGTATATGATGGTAAAAGCGGAAAAATACGTCTGCCGCAGAATAATGAAGTGGGGAAAGTCCTGCAAATCTGCCATGTGGAAGACACAAACAAAAGAAGAGAGAGTAAATCTTGGTATTATGATATATATATATGGGCAAAGACAGGTATTATTCCGGCGGTGTTGTGCAATATAAAAGATTGTTGGAATACCATTTTGTATTTGAGGGATAATTTTAAAGATATAGATTTTACTGAGTTTCTTCTTCAGGAAGTTGAAAGGGAAAAGGTGGAAAAGCCTGCGGCAAATATGGAACCGGCGTCGAAAGCAAATGCGGAATCCAAGTCGGAATCTGGGGCAGAGTTGGGGGAATCCAATGTGAAATCTGCGCCTGAACCGGGGGCAACGCAGGAGTTTTCGGTGAAATCGGAGCCGATGGCTGCAAAAGAGCCGGACAAGGCCGTAATGCAGGAGGGAATTGCGTCAGTCAGATCGTCTCAGGCGATTGGGCAGATATTGGAACCTGAGGAAGAGAAGACAGAAAGTAGCGCTGAATTCGAGGAAGAGAAGACAG
>CAMWLE010000038.1 GCA_947175015.1 uncultured bacterium | reverse complement strand
TTAGCGCGCCAGATTGTGGCTCTGGAGGCCAAGGGTTCGAATCCCTTTATCCACCTTTTACCTGAAAGATTTGTTGCAAGCAGTTTTCAGGCTTGGTGTTAAATACAGGGCTATCGCCAAGCGGTAAGGCACAGCACTTTGACTGCTGCAGTCGCTGGTTCGAATCCAGCTAGCCCTGCTGTATTTTCAGGAGTATCCTGTAATACTGTCGCAAGGTAGAATGATTTCTTTTTTGTATTTTGTAAGAGATGTACTGTTTTCACGGCAGATTTATTCTGTTAGAGAGGTGCATTTTATATAGTTTTGATATGGGACATTAGCTCAGGTGGTAGAGCACTTGACTTTTAATCAAGTTGTCGGGGGTTCGAATCCCCCATGTCTCACGAGTTGAAAATGCCGGAGAACTTAGTATTTAAGAAAAGTTTTCTGGTATTTTTTTATCGAAAGGCATATGCAGAGGAGCACATGCCTTTTCTTTTTAGCTACATGTTCAGCAGATCAGTAATCTTGGAGAAGTTGATAAGCAGATCATCGTAGATATTGACAACAGTTACAGTCTTTCGCCGGGGATCCACAATCCAATACTCACGAACTCCGGCGTTTTTGTAGTAGTATGCTTTAACAAGGGGGAGTCTGCCCGTTGGGATACCCAGATAAAGTTACACTATCTGTAAGTGACAACTATTTGACAGGTATGCTGATTTTAAATATAATAACATTCATGCAGAATATACAAAATAAGTAAAACCATGTTCTTTATGGTGATGAAATGCTTTGTTTTTGTATCGTATAAAGTCGTGAAAGCTTGATAAATACGATATTGAAAAAGCAATATGTGAGAAAGAGGAGATACCAATGGAGAAAGTGAACAATTTACATTCTGAAAATAAGATGGGCGTTATGCCAATTAACAAGCTTTTGATTTCCATGTCTTTGCCCATGATGATTTCCATGTTAGTGCAGGCGCTTTATAATATTGTGGACAGTATTTTTGTATCCCGGATTAACGAATACGCGCTGCGGGCGGTTTCTCTGGCATTCCCCATTCAAAGCCTTATGATTGCTGTAGCGGTGGGGACAGCGGTAGGTATTAATGCGTTTTTGTCCAGAACGTTAGGAGAGAAGGATTTTGAGAAGGCGAATACGATTGCTGTCAATGGAATCTTTATTGAATTAATGAGTTATATTGTTTTTGCATTGATTGGTATTTTGGTAAGCCGTCCTTTTTTTGCCAGTCAGACTGGAATTGCACAGGTGCAGGAGTATGGGACGGTTTATCTGACTATATGCTGTACAGCGGGGATTGGTATTTTCATGCAGACAACTTTTGAAAGGCTGCTGCAGTCCACAGGAAAAACCATGTATGCTATGGTGACGCAGGGGGTGGGGGCTATTATCAATCTGATTATGGATCCCATCTTGATTTTTGGAGCGTTTGGCTTACCGGCTATGGGAGTGGCAGGGGCGGCTGTTGCCACAGTGTTAGGGCAGATGGTGGCAGCGTTGTTGGCGGTGGTGTTTAACCTGAAATTTAACAGGGACATTCGTATTACATTTAGGGGCTTTCGGCCCAATGGAGGATTGATTGCCAATATTTATAAAGTGGGCATTCCATCTATTGTAATGCAGGCTATTGGGTCTATTATGACTTATGGTATGAACCTGATATTGGAAGCGTTTGGAGCGGCGCAGACAGTATTTGGTATTTATTTCAAGCTTCAAAGTTTTATTTTTATGCCCATATTCGGATTGAACAATGGTATGGTGCCTATTATTGCCTACAATTTTGGCGCTGGCAGTAAAGAACGTGTAGTGAAGACGATGAAGAGCAGTATTATGTATGCAGTAGGTATTATGTTGGTGGGATTGGTGGTTATGGAGTTGATTCCGTCACAATTAATCGGGCTGTTTGATGCAGAGGCCACATCGGAACTGTTGGTTATTGGGGTTCCGGCACTTAGAACCATTTGTCTTAGTTTTTGTTTTGCAGGATATTGTATTGTAGTGGGGAGTGTGTTTCAGGCGCTTGGAAATGGTGTGTATAGCATGATCGTTTCCATGGCAAGGCAGCTATGTGTACTTTTGCCGGTGGCGTGGCTGTTTTCCCTGAGCGGTAATGTGAATCTGATTTGGTGGGCATTTCCAATAGCGGAGCTTGTGAGTTTAAGTATGACTACGTTTTTTCTAATACGAATTCATAAAAATATTATCAGCCATATTGGTGAAGCACGTGGAACAACAGTATGAAATGGCGAAGCCAATCAGCAGATAATAACCATAGAAAGGCAATTGATAAATTAATGAAAAACAATGAAAATACAAGTTTAACGTCATATATGCCTTGACAAGAGGTGATGGGAAAGGTATAATGCAAATAGTTCGCTGTGAAAGCAGCGGTATGCGGATATGGCGGAATTGGCAGACGCGTCAGATTTAGGTTCTGGTGGGAAACCGTGCAGGTTCAAGTCCTGTTATCCGCATTAGAAGGCGCGGAGCAGAACATGTGTGGTTCAGGTTTCGCGCCGTTTTGTGCAACTTGAGGTGAAAGTCGGGTTACTTTTCACGGGTAGGGGACGCGAGGCGTTTTCATGCGCTTTATGCGTGAAAATCCGAGACTGCCTGCGCCAAAATGAGCGAATTTGGCTCATTTTGTGTGCATCATGTTGCTTTGAACGGCGAAGCCGTGAAAACTAACGAAGTCGGAGTATTGGAGGAATGTGTAAAAACTGTATCTTGCAATCCAAAACTGCATATGCTATAATGCCAATAGGCAAAAAGATATGAGTATTGCATGAAATCAAAAAACGAATCCCCCAACTGTAGTGGAGTACAGTTGGGGGATTCTTCTGTTCTTTTATAGTGGCAGAGCACCCACCAGGCTATTCGTTGTCCTTTCGGTCACTGTCTAACCATTTGATGATGTAGTGGCAGGCTACACCAGCCGCAACAGCGACTAAAAAAGATAGGAGCATTTGCATGAAATCACCTCCCCCCGTTGCCGGGTATCGGTTGGACAACGGAAACAGTATACCATGTATTTCAACATAATTCTACATTTTTTCATAGGATAAAAAATTTCATTTTCTCTCTTGACTTGCGAGCGTGCATTTAATATGCTTTATGTGTGCTTAAAAGTGAAGTGATGAAGATTGAGTCCGCGTACAGGCAGATCCAAAGTAGATAACCCTATCAATATACGGATGAGTGTTTGCCTTGACAAGGAAACAGAAGATAAACTGAGTCAGCATTGTATAGAACAAGGAATTATAAAGGGAGAAGCTAAATGAATATATGGAAAGACGTGAAATATTTTTGGAGTCACAAGTGTTTTGCAATTGGGATTCCGTTTATGATGATCTTAAGCTATATAACATTGCTGATCAATCCTACTGTAGGGATTGATGATACATCTTTTCAACTGTATTATGTGGATGGGGTTTCGCCGGCAATGGGGCGTTGGTGTCTGTATCTGATTAACAAAATAATTCCATTGGGTTATAATCCGCATTTTGTGGAAGCAGTGGGATTGTCTTTTTTCTGTCTGTCGATCACACTCTGGTGTGTGGTTTTTTTCCGCATGTTCGGCGAACAGCTTCCTATGACCGGATATGTTATCTTTGGTATGGTTATGCTTTCAAGTCCCATTCTCAGTGAGGTGGTAATCTGGTATCTGCAGGATGGAATTTATCTGGGCTATGGATTTACTGCATTGGCGGTGCTATTTGCCATGACATCCTTTCAGACAGGCTTAAAAAAGCGAATGGGGGGGGTATTTGGGGCTTCTCTTATGCTTGTGACGGCACTTGGGTTTTATGAGGCATTTATGATAGTATTCCTTATGGCCATGGTTATGAATTTTATGCTGATTCGAGTTCTTGGCAAAGAAAATTATAGCAAAAGGGTATTGGACTGGCTGCTTAATCTGGCGGCGGTTTGTGTCTGTTCCATGATTTTCAGGACTGTTATTGTCAGCGGCATTACAACCATAGATCATTTGCAGGAACAGGCAAAGGTATTGGAGTCGAGAGGGCTTGGGGATATTTTGGGGTTGTTGACCGGATGGTTTGATGGCTCAAGAAGTATTGCGGAATTTGGTTTTGTGCTCAAAGATTTTTTTGTGAAATATTATATCCACGCCATTGTTTATACACCGATTATGATTCTGGTGTTGGCAGTGGGGGTGTTAGGACTGTGGAGCATTCTGCATACGATGAAGAGAAAAGATGGCTGGATTTTATTCTCTGCAATTGGCATTGTGCTGCTTCCGTGGATTATGCCTGTTATAGAGGGGTGGGCAACATATTACCGTTCCAGTGAATATGTTCCTCTGCTTACCGCGTTCGCGGTATTGCTTGTAGCTTGGGAAATCAGGAATGTGAGGAAGCAGGGTGTCAGGATTGCGGCAGTTTTGCTTGCAGGTTATCTGCTGTATTGGCAGGGATATGAAATGAACCATTGGCTATATGTGGATGCCAGGAAGTACGAGAATGACAGGGTGATAATGAACGCAATAGCGTTGGATATATTGGGAAATTATAGTTCGGATAAGCCGCTTTGTATTGTAGGTCGTTATCATATACCGGATAGTCTGATCAGTGATGTCTATGTTCCGGAGTGGTCGAAGAAATATCAGTTGGTCAGTTGGCTGGTAAAGGCGGTGGATGAGGATATTTTTGATAAATATTACGTGGATGGGAAGGGGTATGCCACAGCGGAAACGCCTGCATTATCAATGATCAATTGGGGGACATATGCTTATGGAATGCCTGGAAATGAATTAATCAAATTCTGGAAGATGCATGGATTTACATTTGATTGTGATATGGAACACCGTCAGGAGGCTTTGGAGTTGATGCAGGACGGACCGGCCTGGCCTGAAAAGGGAGCGATTGTGGAGATGGATGATTATATTATTGTAAATTTTGGAAAAGAGTAGCAGACAACGTTATGTTGGGAAGTGTATGACAGGAAAAATGCGAATGGAAATATGAGAGCAGAATTTCCATTCGCATATGGGGGATGACAAGGTGGCATGTTTTATAAGTGCTGTTTATAAAGTTTGAAGCGCCATATAGGAATTATGATATTCCTTACAATAGGTAACATCTTTGTCAAACCAGCTTGGCGGGATGAAAGCTTCGGCGGCTTCACGGCTGCCGAATTCTACTTCAGCCATGATCAGGGGTGCAAAGGGCGGATCAAATATGTCAAGCTCAATGGTTAACTCATAATCTGCGGGTGGAGGAGTAAGGCCTTTTTCTTCTCGAAATGTCGGATGGGGCAGAGGAATCAAATATCGTTTTTTTGAGATGATTTGGCCGTCTACCTTTTCTCGTAAATGATAATAGGCATCATGATTGAGGGTCAGATTGGTTTCTTCCCGCGCCATCATACCACTGCCTTTGTATGTCAGGTAATATTCTTCGTCTTCTTTGCGGATACGGACTACAGGTGCGACGTTCAGGTAGCCCTGTTCAATATGGTGGAAAGGGTAGCTTTCCAGATTGGCAGGCAGTTCTTTGATTGTAAATTTTCGTTCAATTTCCATAGCTTTTTCTCCGTTTGTTACTTATTACATTCTATTTATGATACCATAATTTTGTGCGCTTAATCACATATGAAATCAGAAGTGGAAACAGCGTTCTTCTGTATCAACATGAGATTATAATTTTGTGTGTTTTGGCACACGCTGTCTTGGGCTTTATGCAAAGAAGCGCATAAAAATACCTTGCGGCAGCATGCGTAAATACTAACATTATTGTATCATAATATTACAGAATTCAAAAGCAATAATTGAATTATTTTCCGTTTATGTGTATAATGTAGCTACTACTAATTTTTTTGATTGTCAGGGAGGACTTCAATAGCTGACAGCCAGTGTATTGTGAGCGTTTATGTATTGAAACAGCTTCATACATTTGAACAGATGTCTGGCGCTAAAATCAGATGTAAAGCGCCAAAGGGAATATGGTAGTAATTATAATAAAATGAGTGAAAAAGAAAATGATATGTAAGAAAGGAAAGAAGATATGAAAAAGATTGCAATTTTTTTTGCAGAGGGCTATGAAGAGATTGAAGCGTTGACCGTAGTAGATATTTGCCGAAGATGCGGACTGGCGGTGGAGTTGGTGTCCATTACGGAGGAACGTCTGGTAATGAGTTCTCATGGTGTTGTTGTGCAGATGGATAAAGTCTTTACAGAGGCAGACTTTGCAGAGTATGATATGTTGGTATTGCCGGGCGGCATGCCGGGCACGAAGAATCTGGAAGCACATGAGGGGCTGATGGCCCAGGTAGATGAATTTTATGCGTCCGGCAAATATATTGCGGCCATTTGCGCGGCACCCAGTATTTTTGGACACAGGGGGATATTACAGGGAAGGAGAGCCTGCTGTTATCCTTCCTTTGAAAATCATCTGGAAGGTGCGGAGGTGACCGGAGGGCCGGTGGAAATCTCAGAGCATGTAATAACATCAAGGGGAATGGGAACTGCAATTGACTTTGGCCTGGCAATTGCAGGGATTTTTGTCGGCAGAGAAAAAGCGGAAGAAATGGCAAGTACAATTGTATATCGTCAGTGAGTGATTATTTTGATTCCGTGTTACAGGGTGTGAAATAAGAAAATGTGGAAAACACTAAAAAGCAAAAGTATTAAAAAATAAAAGCACCAGGAAACAGAAATATCAGGAAATAAAAGTATCAGGAAATAAAGCATCAGGAAATAAAGTATCAAGAAGTAAAAGTATCAGGAAATAGAGCACCAAGAAATAAAACACCAGGAAACAAAAGTATCAGGAAATAAAGCATAGAAAATGAGGAAGCAGGAATGAAAAAGGCGCTTATAACGGGAATTACAGGGCAGGATGGTTCTTATCTGGCAGAGCTATTGTTGGAAAAGGGGTATGAGGTGCATGGCATGATACGACGTGCCTCTATTAGCAATACCGGGCGTATTGACCATTTGCTCCAGGAGAATAAAATCATATTGCATGGAGGAGATATGGCGGATTCTTCCAGCATTGTGCGGGTGGTAAGTGAAGTCCGTCCAGATGAGATATATAATCTGGCAGCGCAGAGTCATGTGCAGGTCAGTTTTGAGGCGCCGGAATATGCCGGAGATGTAGATGCCATCGGGGTATTGCGTATTTTGGAGGCAGTGCGGATGCTGGGATTGGAGAAGACCTGTCGTATCTATCAGGCATCTACTTCAGAACTCTATGGCAGGGTGACGGAAGTGCCGCAGAAGGAGACGACACCGTTTTATCCCTACAGCCCCTATGCTGTGGCCAAGCAGTATGGGTTTTGGATCGTCAAGGAGTATCGTGAAGCTTATCACATGTTTGCGGTTAATGGTATCCTTTTTAATCATGAGTCTGAAAGGCGGGGGGAGAATTTCGTCACAAGGAAGATTACATTGGCGGCAGGACGAATCGCTTGTGGATTACAGGATAAGCTTTACCTGGGAAATCTGGATTCCAAGAGGGATTGGGGTTATGCAAGGGATTATGTGGAGTGTATGTGGATGATGCTGCAACATGATACGCCGGAGGATTTCGTCATTGCAACAGGCGTGCAGCATACGGTGAGAGAATTTGCAACGCTGGCTTTCCATTATGCGGGCATTGAGCTGGAATGGCAGGGACAGGGCATTGATGAAAAGGGAATGGACAAAGCAAACGGCAGGATATTGGTAGAAGTCAGCAAGGATTTCTATCGACCTACGGATGTTGTGAATCTGTGGGGAGACCCTACAAAAGCACGTACTGTTCTGGGCTGGAATCCGCAGAAGACAAGCTATGAAGAGCTTTGCAGACTGATGGCGGAGCATGATCTGGCACTTGCAAAGCGAGAGGCGCAGGGGAAGAGATAGGGTTATTGGTTGTTTGGAAAGCGAAGAGACTGGTTCGTGGTGGAATGAATCGGTGAAAGGCGAAAAGTCTTGTTCGTGATGGAATGAATGGTGGAAAGGGTATCATAATATGATGGAAAAAAATGCGAAAATATATGTTGCCGGGCATAAAGGGATGGTGGGAAGCGCTATCTGCCGGGTACTTGAGAAGAATGGATATACGAATCTTGTGACCAGGAGCCATAAAGAACTGAATTTGTGCAGGCAGGAAGAAGTGGAACAATTTTTCGCACAGGAGAAGCCGGCTTATGTATTTTTGGCTGCAGCCAAGGTGGGAGGCATTATGGCAAACAGCGAGGCGCTTGCAGATTTCATGTATGACAATATGATGTTGGAGATGAATGTGATACATGCGGCATGGCAGAATGATTGTAAGAAGTTGTTGTTCTTGGGGAGTAGCTGTATTTATCCACGTATGGCGCCGCAGCCTATGAAGGAAAGCTGCCTCTTGACCGGTGAGCTGGAGCAGACAAATGAAGCCTATGCACTGGCGAAGATTTCCGGGCTGAAGTATTGTGAGTACCTGAATCGGCAGTACGGAACAGATTATATCAGTGTTATGCCAACCAATCTGTATGGGCCTAATGACAATTATCATCCTACGCACAGTCATGTGCTGCCGGCGCTGATTAGGCGTTTTCATGAGGCAAAGGAGGCAGGAGCTTCGGAGGTGGTTTGTTGGGGAACGGGAAAGCCCTTGCGTGAGTTCATGTATGTGGACGATCTGGCAGATGCCTGTGTATATCTGATGAATACCTATAGCGGGAATGAAACAGTGAATCTGGGAACAGGTAAAGAATTGACGATCAGGGAATTGACTCAATTGGTTGCAAAGGTGGTAGGTTTTACAGGAGAGATAAAATGGGATACCTCCAAACCTGACGGAACGCCCAGGAAGCTTCTGGATGTAAGCAAGCTGGAAAGTCTGGGTTATCATTATACCACGGAACTGGAAACGGGTTTACGTCTTGCCTACGAGGATTTCCTGAATAATCCCATACGGGCGGAACGTTAGATTAAAGAAAATGCAGCCAAGAGAGCTGCAGGCATGTAGTAAAATAAATTGCCAATGCCTGATTGAAAGGCAGTGGAAATAGAAAAGGAAGGGGAGTTTATTATGGATGAGTATCAGAAATATAGCAGGGATATGATGGATTTTATAGAGAAGAGTCCAACTTGTTTCCATGCGGTTGCTGTCTTGAAGGAGGCGTTAAAGGAGCAAGGGTTCCAGGAGTTAAAGGAAACGGATAGCTGGAGCCTGGATGGTGGGAAGGGGTATTTTGCCACAAGAAATGACTCCTCCCTGATTGCGTTTCGGATTCCGGAACATTTGCCTCAGGGGTTTCATATTGTGGCTTCCCACTGTGATTCTCCATCTTTTAAAATTAAGGAATCTCCGGAAATGACAGTGGAGAATACTTATGTGAAGCTGAACACAGAGAAATATGGCGGAATGATTCTATATTCCTGGCTGGACAGGGCATTGTCCGTGGCCGGACGTGTGGTGGTGCGGGGGGAAAATGGACTGGAGACCAGGCTGGTCAATCTGGAAAACAGTACTATGGTGATTCCCAGTGTGGCAATCCATATGAACCGGGATGCCAATAAAGGTATGGAGTTCAATCCGCAGGTGGACATGCTTCCTTTATATGGTGAGCGCTCTATGGGGGGAAAAATGTTGTTGGAGCATGCGGCGGAGACAGCCGGTGTGGAACGTGAGGATATTCTGGGGCATGACTTGTTCCTCTATGTAAGAGATAAGGGAATATTTTATGGGGAAAACGATGCTTTTGTGCTTTCGCCCAGGCTGGATGATCTGCAATGTGTGTATGCAGCGTCCAAAGCTTTTATGGACACGGTGCCTGATCAATATATTACTGTCTGTGCGGTTTTTGATAATGAGGAAGTGGGGAGCGGTACAAAACAGGGTGCTGATTCCACTTTTCTGGAGGATATCTTATGGCGAATCGGTGAGGGGCTGGAGTGGAACCGCAGCGAGTACTTGCGCAGGATTGCAGGGAGTTTTCTGATTTCTGCGGACAATGCCCATGGGGTACATCCTAATCATCCGGAGAAGGCGGACCCCACCAACAGACCTTATCTTAACAAGGGAATTGTGATTAAATTTCATGGAAGCCAGAAATACGCGACAGATGCGGTGTCTGCGGCAAAGATGAAGATGCTCTGTGAGGAGGCGGAAGTGCCTTGGCAGACATATGCAAACCGTTCTGATATTTTGGGAGGTTCTACATTGGGGAATATTTCTACGGCACATGTCTCTGTCTCCAGTGTGGATATTGGATTGCCTCAATTGGCCATGCATTCTGCTGTGGAAACAGCCGGAGTAAAGGATACCAAATATGCAGCGGAAGCATTCAGGGTATTTTTCAGAGAGTAAAATTCCTGATTTGTCTTGCATCAGCAAGTAATAGCATAAGCTGTAGTGGTTCCAGTGGAATTGATTATCGCTGTTTCCTGGATTGCAGCAAGGATAGCATGTGGGGTCCGGTGTAGATTGTGGTTCTATCTCCCCTGATTTTTTGATGGATGAAATAGATGGGGAAAGGCAATTACTTTTAGGAATGATATCGCATAAAATGTAAAAATAGTTATTCCGAGGATAGAAGATATGAATCAAAAATTGGAGGATCTGCTGCAATTGGCGCTGCAAACGCCGGAAGATGTGAGGATGAAAACGGATGATTTGAACATAGGTTTCAACAGTACCATGCGTACATGGGAGGTGATTGTAAAATATCACGGCAGTTTGGATAGGCTGGAAGTTCTGGGGGTGCAGGTGGAGTATCTCATTGCAGGCTATGCGGTTTTGACAGTGCCGGAGCAGTTGGTGGAACGTATGGTGGAGCTGGAAGAAATAGAATATGTGGAAAAGCCGAAAAGGTATTTCTATGGTGTGGAAATGCCCACGGATAATTCATGTATTGCGCAGGTAACATTGAGGAATCCGTTTCTTACCGGAAAGGGAGTGCTGGTGGCCGTATTGGACAGCGGAATTGATTACAAGAGGACTGAATTCAGAAATACTGATGGCAGTACCAGGATTCGTTATCTGTGGGACCAAACACTGCAGCCAGAGGAAGAAAGTCCGGGAGCAAGTGAAGTTAATTATCGTCGACGTCCGCCTTCCGGTTTTCGAATGGGGGTGGAATTTGATGCTGAACAGATTAACCGGGCGTTGGAAACTTCCGGTCAGCAAGAGCAGTTTCGGTTGTTGCCAAGCGTGGATACAAGCGGACACGGCACAGCAGTGGCCGGGATTGCGGCCGGTAATAGTGTCTCTTATCAGGGAGTAGCACCGGAGGCGGATCTGCTGATTGTCAAGTTAGGTCAGCCTGATGCCTCTTCTTTTCCCAGGACAACGGAGATTATGAGGGCTGTCACCTATGTGGTCAAAAAGGCAATTGAAATGGAAATGCCAGTGGTGATTAATTTAAGCTTCGGCAATACCTATGGTGCGCATGACGGAAGTTCACTACTGGAACGTTTTCTGGATAACGCCTGAGTCATAATAAGCATAACTCTTAATTTTATATCTGTTGAATTTCAGGCAAGGAAGAAAATATTGATATAAATGGCAGAGAAATTGAAATCCCACAATTCCGAAAAACAATCCAAAAAGTAACAGCTCAGCCAAGGGCTGAACTGTTACTTAGATGCAAAATAAGTTTTCCGCACGTGCGGTCTTCCAAAAATGATTTAGATTTAAAATCTTCATTCTGTATATACTTACACCGTGAAATCAAACGTTGCTGTTTTTCCATCATAGAATACAATAGTCAGGGTATGGCTGCCATCGGGTATGGAAATTGACGGATCCATCACCGTAAGAGTCAGCACATTATTCACCAGGCCGCCTTCTGAGCTATATTCCGCTGTAAATCCAAGTTTTTGGTTGATTCCGCTGATCTGGGTCATGTTATTGTCGTAAAGCTCATATACAGTTTGGTCGAACACCACCTTGAGTTTCGCGTTGTTTGAAGCCTTGAGAACCGTTATGCCTGTAATCTTTGGCTGCGGTGTTTCATCCGGATCGGGAGCGGTATATTCGGGAATCTGCTTGTAGCTGTAGAATTCCTCTCTGTTGCCCTTCGCATCTTCTGACGCATAGCAGAACCATTGCCCTTCCTTTACGCCCTTGATCGTTACATAATTCAAGCCGTATCCTATTGAAATTGTCGTACCCTTGGCATAAATCTCCGCAGGATCCTTGGCAGTGATCGTACCCTCGCCTTCTACCTCGTCCTGAACCGCATAGTAAAGCGTGCCTGCTTCGTCTGAGTTGATAACAACCTCTATCGTATCCTCATCTTTCCATTCGATACTTCTTGCATTAACCATGGGCGCCTGCAGGTCAAGATAGCACGTACCCTTTAACTGTGTACCGTCCTTCAGGTTGATTAGTATCGTATAAGTATTATTGCCTTTAGGGATGCTGCCTCTCTGCATATACACACGGTAAATCTTATTATCTGAAGTTCTGACCTCTCCAAGCGTTGTCGTGTTCTGAGGACAACTTATGTCAAACTGCTCCAGGACCAGGCTTTCTGAGGTGGCGGTCTCCAGCTCTATCTCAAAACCATACAGGAATTCCCCGTTTGTCTGCTTCTCAGCGAATGCCTCGGCCCCTTTGATTGCGGTTGCCTTCTCCTCGTAGACTTCTCCGCCAATGGAAAGGCTGTTTACCAATGCCGCCTTTTCCTCCGTATTGACAGCCACATAATACATAGTATATGACATACCTTCGGTCAGATCGGTAATGGTAAGGACATTCTCATGCTGTTTCATCTCCGTCTTAATACCATCCCTTAAGATTTCTGCTTCCGTGGCTTCAGCTAATTCCATGGAAGCCGCGCGTGCCAAACCCTGCCCGTTTTCCCTTAAAATATAGTAAAAATAACCAGGCTCGTCTGAATTATAGGTAATCCTGGCCTCATTGACGCCTGTGCGGACAGCACTGATGCCCGTAATCTGCGCACAATCTGTCCTATAAGCAAAGACCTTTGAAATGGATGTACCATTGGCAAGAGTGATCTGTATATCGTATTCCTGATCCCTGTAATAGGCGGTTGACAGGTCATAAACCATATTATCCTTAGTGGACACAGATAAAATCGTCATATCGGAGCCGCCGCTGTTACATATGATGCTGAATGCTTCCAGTGCAAGCGGTTGTTCCGTCTTCTGGTTCAAAGTGACCCTGATGTGACCGCTGCCCGTAACCTCTACGTTCTGAATCTCAAAGGTTTCATTATCCGGTTCCGCAGGCCTCTCTATAGGATCTGTGGGACCGTCATCTTCCAACGACGCTTCTTCTTCCGCCCTTACTACAGCCTCGCTTCTGCCCTCTCTGCCTTCCTGCTTCCCATATTCCTCGTAATGCCTGTAAGCTGCCAGTATATCATTCCCAAAGGCCGTCTGCAATTCGCTGTACCTGTTAAGATAATCCGCAGGGTCAAAGTCGGTGCCGTTGTCTCGGTGCTCAAAGGCTCCATAGGTAAGATAATGCGTGACATAAGCATCCCAGTCATCCCCAAACGCAGCCTGGAGATCCGCATATTTCTCCCTGTATTTGACGATGTCTATCATCTCATTCATTTCCCTGCCCTCTGAGAGCCCAAACTTCTTGAAATGCTCCAGCAGTGCCGCCCTGTCATAACCATATGCTGCCTTCAGATCCGGGTACTTATCCGCATAGTAACGTTCGTCAAAAACATCTTCTATGCCTGCTGCCTGGGTATAACCGATGCTTCCCAGCGCTACCGCTCCTGCGGCTGCTGCGATGACGAGCCTCCGGCCCTTTTTTGCCGTCCTCGTCAATGTTTTCCTTAATACTTCCCTCATTGCCTTGTTTTTCCTTCCTCTTTTTTGGATTTATGTTACTTATCATAATGCTTTTTTGCCCTGGCGTCAAGTAGCTGACAGCCGTACATATTGTTTTTGTGCAACAATTCAGCCATGTGGAAATGACTGTATAATTTGTACCATCGTTTCCATAGGGCGAATGCCCAGAAATCAAAAAACAAAACAGACATTCAAACAAGCAGATATTTCATAGACTAAAAGGAGTAAGATAAGGAGGATGTGCATGGAGGCGGCTATGGGTTTTGAACTTGCACAAATGAAAGATGTTGATGTACATACGGTAGACAGGGATTCTCTTGTGGATATCCGAGAGGTACAGATTGACGGGAAGCTGCCCGGAGAACAGAGATTTGAAGATTTCTTGCGTCAAATCAAGAATCCTTACTGTTACCGCTGTGGAAAGATTATAGTGAAAGTAAGCTTTTCTAATACGGATGCAACCTTGGAAGATCGCCTGGAGCATTATCTGGCAACTATGTAGATGAATGCAGGAAGACTCCTACAGTGGGTCCATTGTGAAAAGTTTTGTCAGGAAATGGTTTACATTGGAGGTTCACCATGGACAATTTGAAAACAAAACGAATATATCATGCCGCTATCTATGTGCGTTTGTCTAAAGAGGATAGTGCCATCATGAAGGACACGGGCAAAGAGGAGAGCGACAGTATTGTAAATCAGAAGGAACTGATCAGGGCATTTCTGGCTGATAAGCCGGACATTGAAATCTGCGCGGAATATGCGGATGACGGCTACAGCGGAGCAGACTTCGAGCGTCCGAATTTCCGGCGGATGATTCAGAAGATCGAGGCAGGCCATATTGACTGTGTGGTGGTCAAGGATCTGTCCCGGTTCGGAAGGAACTTTGTGGAGGCAGGTCGTTATATTGACCAGATATTCCCGGCCCTGGGGGTGCGCTTCATTGCTGTCAATGACGGTTTTGACAGCGGAAACGGCAGAACTTCTTACGACAGGATACTGATCCCCTTCAAGAATTTGATCAATGACGCCTATTGCAGGGACATTTCGGTAAAGGTCAGGAGTCAGTTGGAAATCAAGCGCAGGAAGGGGGATTTCATTGGTTCTTTTGCAGTGTACGGTTATAGGAAGGACCCCGCTGACCGCCATAGGCTGGTGGTGGATGAATATGCTGCCGGGGTGGTGAAGGATATCTTCAAATGGAAGCTGGAGGGTGCAAGTCAGCAGAGGATAGCGGACCGGCTGAATGAGCGCGGGGAACTGTCCCCTATGGAATACAAACGCTTCTGCGGGATGCGATATCAGTCCGGTTTTCAGGTAAATGCAAAAGCCAGATGGTCAGCAGCAGCGGTGGGACGTATCCTGCGGAATGAGTTGTATATCGGCACTATGGTGCAGGGAAAGAGAACAACACCCAACCACAAGGTAAAGAAAACCTTGTGGAAGCCCAGCGAGGATTGGGTACGGGTGGAGGGCAGCCATGCGCCTGTTGTTGACAAGGAAGATTTTCTTGCGGTGGAGCGGCTTCTGTTGCAGGACACCCGTGTGGCGCCCAGGGAGGAGACAGTCTACCTGCTTTCCGGTCTGGTGTTCTGCGAGGATTGTGGCCATGCTATGGTGCGCAACAGTGTGTGCCGGAACAGGAAGACTTATGTATACTATATGTGCGGCAATAACCGCACGAATGGGATCTGCAGCAGCCACCGGATCAGAGGCGAGCAGTTGGAACAGTCGGTATTTCTTGCACTCCGGCAGCATATTGCCCAGACGGCGGATATGAGCCGTATTCTTTCCTATATAGAGAACCTTCCTTACCACCGGGCAGAGATGGAGAAAGCGGACCGGCATTTGTTGAAGAAACAGGAGGCAGTGGAGAAATATACCCGCCTTAAAACCACTCTGTATGAGTCTCTCGTGGATGGACTGTTGGATAAAGGGGAGTATCTGGAACTGAAAGCCCTGTATGACGAGAAGCTGCAAGAGGCACAGGCAGCCATAGCTAAACTGCAGGAGGAGATGGAAAGGCTGCTCCGGAAACGCACAGGCAGCACTTATTGGATTGAGCAGTTTAAGAAACACCAGAACCTAACCGAGCTGACACGCCATATAGCAGTCACTCTGATTGAGAGGATTGAGGTCTGTGAGGATTGCCGCATTCAGATAAGGTTCAAGTACCAGGACAGCTATGAGAGGGCGCTTCTCTCATAAAAGGTTATGCCGTTGGCGGAATGGAGGGAAATGTGAGGAAAATACAGCCATTGAAGAGCGCACTTGGAAGGGAGGCGATTTAAGATGGCAAGAGTAAGCAGGAAAGCAGCTATCATGGAAACAGAGGAGAACTGTCTGGCTGTCATACCAGAACGAGTCTATCATGCGGCGGCATATGTGCGATTGTCTGTGGAGGACAACAGACGGATTGATGATAAGGAGTCCATTGCCATGCAGCGGTATATGCTTGAGAAATATATTGAAGGGCAGCCGGATATGAGGCTTCAGGGGGTGTATTGCGACAACGGAGAGACGGGGACGAATTTTGAGCGTCCCGGTTTTGAGCATATGATGGATCAGGTAAGGGAGCGGACAGTTGACTGTATTGTGGTAAAAGACCTGTCCCGGTTCGGCAGGAATTATGTGGAGACAGGTTATTACCTGGAAAAGATATTTCCCTATCTGGGGGTGCGTTTTGTGGCTGTGAATGACAGTTATGATACATTAAAGGACGGGAGTGGAAATGAGATGGTTTTGTCCCTGAAAAATCTGGTAAATGATCTGTATGCCAGGGATATTTCCCAAAAAGTACGTTCTTCATTAAACACAAAGCGGAAAAACGGGGAGTATATAGGTTCTGTTTCCCCATATGGATATCGAAAGTCCCTGGAAGATAAACATAAACTTGTGATAGATCCGGATGCGGCATCTGTGGTACGGAGTGTCTTCCGATGGAGAGCGGACGGGATGGGAGTTGTGCAGATTGCCCGGAAGCTGAACGAGGAGGGAATACCCAGTCCGGCTTTTTATAATTATCAGAAAGGGTATACTTGCAGGGAACCATCCGAAGCCGGCAGATTTTGGAAGGCTCCGGGGATTCACAGGATGCTGGGAAATCTTGTCTATGCCGGACATATGGCACAGGGAAAGACACGAAAATCCCTGAGTGAGGGGATACCGAAGATGGATGTGCCCTGTGATGAATATATCATCGTGAAAAATACGCACCCGCCGATCATTGATCAGGAGACTTTTGACAGAGTACAGGAACTTATGGAAGAAAGTCGCCGCCGGAGTCTCGCAATAAGGGGGAAACATGAGACAACAGAAAATATTTTCAAGGGGTTGCTGGTGTGCTCGGATTGCGGCAGGAAAATGGTGCGTCACAAGAACGTCAGTACCAAAGGCTCTGCCAGATATGTCTTTGTCTGCAGTGTCTACGAGCAGAACAGGGGAAAGAGAGGGTGTACGAAAAAATATGTAAAGGAAGAGGATATACAGGAAGCGGTGCTGCAATCTCTACGTCTGCAGATTGAGATGGTGTTGGATATGGAAAGGCTGCTGCGGCTGTTGCAGAAGCAGGGCGGTATTTTTCAGCGAAGGAAAGAGTTGGAGGATAAAATCAGCAGTGTACAGCAACAAATGAAACGCAATACAGCACTGCGCAGTACGCTATATGAATCCCTTTGTGACGGAACTTTGACAAAAGCAGAGTATCTGTCTTGGAAAGAAGAATATGACCGAAAAGCACAGGAGTTTGAAAAGGAACTGGCAGGACTTCAGAAAGAGGAGCAAGATAATAGAAACAGTTTTCTTTCCTGTGAGGAGTGGCTTTTTTCCTTGAAGAGATACCGGGGGGAAGAGACTATTACAAGAAAGATGGCGCTGGAATGGATTTGGTGTATCAGGGTATTCGGGTACAATGAACTGGAGATTGTGTGGAACTTCCGGGATGAATTTGTCTGCATGGCAGAAATAACAGGTCATGCCGAAGGCAGTGGAAAGGGGGCGTATTGATGGAGACGGTTGCTCTGTACATGCGTCTTTCCAGCGAGGATGATCATGAGGGAGAAAGCAACAGCATTGGAAACCAGCGAGACCTGCTCCATAGCTATATCAAAGAACACAGGGAGTTTGATGGATGCAGTATTTTGGAATTCACTGACGACGGTTATAGTGGTGTAAATTTTGAACGCCCGGGAATACAAAAGCTGTTATCCCTGGCAGGTAAGACAGTAGATTGTATTCTTGTCAAAGACTTTTCCCGTTTTGGGAGGAATCTGCTGGAAGTGGGAGATTACCTGGATCAGATTTTTCCGTTCCTGGGTGTGCGTTTCATTGCAGTTAATGAGGGCTATGACAGCGGGAAGGGGATGGGAAGTTCCGTCAGCCTGGATGTGTCTTTAAAAGCCATGGTCTACGAGATGTACAGCAGGGATGTTTCGGAGAAAGTTCGGAGTGTCAAGCAGGCGAAAATGCGGAAAGGGGAATACCAGTGTGCCATTGCCTTTTATGGGTATAAGAGATCAGAGGCAGTAAAAAACAAGCTTGAAATTGACGAACCGGCAGCAGAGATCATACAGAAGATATTCCATATGGCCGGAGAGGGTATGCGGCCTTCTCAGATTGCCCTGGAACTGAACAGGAAAGGTATTCCATCCCCCCTTATGTACCGCAGGGTAAACCATACAGACGGTCTGCGGGGATGGAAGGTGGCAGGTGATGCGGTCTGGATGAGGGAGAATGTACGCCGTATTTTATTGGATGAGAGATATACGGGTTGTCTGATGGGGCATAAGCGGATGACAGCAGATATTGTCACAAAGCGGACGGAAAGCCTGCCGAAAGAGGAATGGATCGTGGCAGAGAATACTCATGATGCCATTGTATCAGAAGCAGAGTACGCAAAAGCCCAGAAGGTTATAAAGCATTATACTCTGCAAAAACCACAGAAGCCATTCCAAAAATTTCGGGGGATATTGAAATGTGCCTGTTGTGGCAGGGTGTTGGTTAGGAAGGCCAGAAAGAAGCCATATTTTATCTGCCTTACGGCAAGAAGCATAAAGGACAGTGATTGTATCAAGATTCATTTGGAGGAAGCGGAACTGGAAGAGGTTATGTCAGAGGCAATCAGGACACAGGTTCAGCTTTCAGCAGGAAATGTTTCGGGACTAGCGAAAAAGGTGGATATTGATCTGCAGAAGGAGATCAAGGACTGTCAAGTGGCAATCAGCCGGTATAAGGTCATACAGGTGGCAGCTTTTGAAGATTATGCAGAGGGGCGGATCAGCAAACAGGAATATCTTTCCCGAAAGCAAGAGGCAGCAGGGCATCAGGAAGAAATGAAGAGTTGTATCTTGGCATTGAACGACCAGTCGGCGAAGCAGCGAGAATGGTCCGCGGAACAGGGGGCCAGTTTGGGAAAGTATGCTTTTATCAAAGAACTGACAAGGGAAGTGCTGATTGCGTTGGTGAAAGAGATTCGGGTCTGCGGAGATAACAGGATAGAGATTCAATGGAATTTTTGTGAGGAAGTATATATAATGTGAGCTATGATAAAAAGGTCTGAGAAAAAACTCAGACCTTTTTATCATTTCGTATCTCATACGTTTCATTGCTGACACTATAGCGATATTAGCACCTGAAGAGTGAGAAATCAAGTGATTATTAATGATAGGGTTATTTTTTATGTATGTCTTGACACAGGCAAACGCGGCAGAAATAGGGCGCACTGTTATTTGTGTTGGAAGTGGAAATGAGGCAAATAATGGAGGGCATTTGGCCGGGAATTTGCTGGATGAACAGAACCAGGCAGGACGTGCAGGAACAGTGTCAGAAAGCGGATTGGGGACGGCCGTGGGAAATAATGCAAGAGCAATTCCCAGTCGTATGGGCGATGCGGTAGCCCGGCCTACATCCATAGAACTTGCAGTGGCAGGGTACGAGCGTAATCTGAATGTTCAACTATGGAAGAACTACTGTGATGTCTATCGGATTTACTTACGTTCTCCCGGAGGTCAGGAGGCACAGTTGCCTCAAATGGTCAACGGAGGTAAGTATACGCTGAGGTTGGAACAGACAGAAATTTTGGTATATTTTGGTCAACCTGCGCCTTATGCGGTAGCGGAGGAAATATATTTTGAAATGTTGCCGTCAGAGCGTAATTATATTAACAGTGGTGTGTGGACCATACGACTGGAACCGGAGCGGGTTGTGACCGGCAGATATTATTTTTATTTGCCTTCCGCCGTTGTACGAAGTGAGGGTACCGGTTTTTATCGCTCTACGCCGGAGGTAACGCTGACGATTCCTTCCACTGCTGCAAAGGTTATCAGCGTTGGGGCTTATGACAGTACCTACGAGGCATATGCGGATTTTTCAGGCAGGGGATATGCAGATGCCAATCGTACAATTGGCATTGTGGCCGCAGGTTTGGCCAAGCCAGATATTGCCGCACCCGGGGTTGGGATTTTAGCACCGGATATCTATGGAGGATATAATCCCTTTACAGGGACATCCTTCGCCACCCCTATTGTTTCAGGCAGCGCGGCATTATTGATGGAGTGGGGGGAGGGAGTTATAATAAGGTTACGTTAGTAAGAAGCCCGTAAATAAAGGGGGTTCCGCTAATTCAGTCCTAATGAAGATCAGGTTTTGATTGAGTATCAGCGCCCCATATGCTATACTGGATTTGTATCATTGAAAAGAAGGTTGGATGCTATTCTTTATTAGTTTTCCTACAGGGCATATCGGAACTCGTGTCCGATTACCTTTCTCAGTAAGTTATACACTGGAGCTGCTTGAAATTCAAGTGGCTCTTTTCAAAAAGAATATCAATATTATGGGGGACAGTATGTACAATGTAGGAATATGCGATGACGGGAAGAATATTTGCGCTTCATTGGAGGAAATGGTGTTGCAGTATGCGGAAAAAAGCAAACGTAAAATGGATATTCAAGTATGGTACACAGGTGAAGAATTGTGCAGGTATCTTGAACAGGGCGGTCACCTGGATATTTTGTTCCTTGATATAGAGCTGATAAAATTGACAGGAATTGAGGTGGGCAATTTTATCAGAAATAAAATGGAAAACAGAGGTATGCAGATTATATACATATCCGGGGAATCTTCCTATGCACAGAAATTGTTCAAGACTCAGCCCATGGATTTTCTTGTAAAGCCCATTACCATGCAGCAGATAGAGGATACCCTTGAACTGGCCATTAAGCTGCTGGAAAAAAATGCGGAACGTTTTGAATTCCAAAATGGCAGGGACTATTACTATATCTCGTATGGTGAAATTATTTATTTTGAAAGTGTGGGACGAAAAATAAAGATAGTGGCTGTGGATGCAGAAAAAGAATTTTATGGAGCGATAAGAGAACTGGAGAAAAAGCTGCCCAAGGAGTTTTTTACAATTCATCAGTCATATGTAATAAATAAGACACATGTAGTGCGGTATACCTATGAAACGGTGGAGATGGATAATAATACAATATTGTCGATCAGTAAAGCATATCGGAAACAGGTAAGAGAAAGGCTGTTGTTAAGGGGATAGAAATGACGGATTTTATTATTTGTGTTTCAACGAACTTGTTTAGAATATATCTGATCAGCAGATTCATCCACATATTTTTAGAGGATGAGGAAAAGGAAGATTGCGGCAGCCGGATGAGGCATATGCTGGTATATGGGGGATTTTTCATAGTCAATACGGCCGCTTATCTGATTTTTCATACAGTATGGGTTAATATCGCCTGTAATTTGGCGGGAATTGGGCTTATTGTTCTGACATACACAAGTTCGATAAAGACGATTTTGTTTGTGACTTGTTCTGTGTATATGATAAACATGGGATGTAGTACGATTTCTATTCTGCCATTTGTAAATTATAAGGACGGCGTAGGATTTAATCAAATTTATGAGGTGATTGATGTATTTCTGGTATTGCTCTGTGAGTTGCTCACGGAAAAGATTGTGGATGCCCGGCGAAAGATGCAAGGTGTTAGAAATATATCTTTAGGTTTGGTGCCATTGTGTAGTATCGGGATGCTTTGTATGATGATATATACGAAAAGCAGTACTGAAACAGGGCTTGTTATAATCAGTGTAGGGCTGATAATCGTTAATTTTTTTACCTTTTATCTGTACAATATACTTTCCGACGCCCTTTTTCATCAATATGAGAATGAAGTGTTGCGGCAGGAGATACAGGGTTATGCAAACCAGTTGGATGTAATGCTGCAGGGAGAAGAAAAGGTAAAGGCACTACGGCATGATATGAAACATCACATGAATGAGTTGAAGATATTGGCGGCAAAAGGAGAGAACAAGGCGATTGAAGAATATATAGGCGATATGGAGGAATTTATAACAAACACCAACGAAATTGTGTCCTCCGGCAACCTTGAGATAGACAGTGTGATGAACTATTTGCTCCGCAGGGCAAAGGAAGAACTGCGCACTGTCAATGTAAATGTACGACTTCCAAAGTCCGTGAGTCATTCCTTTGACATTAACGTAATCTTGGGGAATCTGCTGGAGAACGGCATTGAGGCGGCAAGGCAGACGGAAAGTAAGAGGCTGGATATAAATATTGAATTGCAGCAGGGACTTCTCAGGATTCAAGTCGAAAACAGCTATAATGGGAAAACTGTTATCAACAGGGAAAAAGGACATCAGCGGTTGCTTACAACGAAAAAGGCAAGTGGCCTCCATGGCATTGGCTTGGAGAATGTAAGGAAAATGGTGGAGAAATATGACGGGATTATGGAAGTTTGTCCGGATGGGGACACGTTCCGCGTTATACTAATTTTATATATGTCGGAAGTTAAAAATTAAGATCATACTACTATTAGGCATGACTGACAACGGAATCAGTCATGTTTTTTTGATGTATAGTCTCGCTTTCTAATGTCACGTCTTGACGAAAACTCCAATTAATACATAAATATAGCCCAATTAATACAAGAAACGGCACAATAAATTTATTGTGCTAATATCATTTGCAAAGGAGTCGATTTGCGTATATCTCTGTTGGCAGGTGGAATAAAACTACAGCTACAGATGTATACATGTAATTTCGGGGAAGGAGAATATCAGCAGCATTGCTGGATAAGACAAAATGTATAAAAAGATAGAATTACAGATAGCAGCGCTTATGTTATTGGTGGTTTTATTAACCGCTTGTACACAACAGGAAACCAATGTGGAATCGTATCTTCCCTTAGGTACAGCAGAAAATAGCACTAATGCAGAAAAAGAGGAAAACAGTCCTGACATACAGCCTGATGCCACTGTAGATATTTCAAATAGAGATATTCTTGCTGCCTGTGCCGGAACAACAGTAAAGCAGACAATTAAAAGTTCTTCGGGAGGGGTAATCTCTATTGATGCGCAGGTTGATGTAGATGGAATCAGTCGTGTAAGCAGTTACAGATATATACCGATGCAATTTACAGAAGAAAGCCGAAAAGCATTGCTTGAAAAGATGTTTCCGGCAGAAAGCTGGGATGTGAATAAGGCGGCGATATATGACGAGAAAGAGGATGCATGGGAATTTGTGTCTCCTCGTGGGGAGCGTTGGATGTATCAGGTTAGGGATTCTCAGAGGTCCGGTGAACAAATTGTAGATATTGAGCGAACTGATGTTGCACTGAATTATACGAAAGAAAGTAAGATATGCCCTATACTGATTTCTAATGAGGAAGATGTGATGTTGCTTATAGAAGTTATAGATAGTATTCCTGTAGAAATAGAACGGATAGGGCAGGAAAACATTAATTCAGTAGCGGATGCAGTATATTTCTGTAATTATATCCATATTTGTGATAAGGATAGCGAACATCCGTATGTCAAAGCTGTTTTTAAACAGGTAGTTGATGGAATGCCTGTAACGGTTTGGTACAACTTTAGTACAGCAACAGCGAAGGGGAGTTCTTTTCCAGTGAAAGTATGGGGGAACTGTTACTCTATGGAAGAACTTGGGCTGGAAGGACCGATACTGACACTAACGGAAGCCGTTGCGGCTATACAGGAACAAATTGATTCTGTCCAGATGCAGGAAGCACAGATATGTATTACAAAGATTAGTTTGGAGTATCTGGCTGTGATTTCTCCGGAAGGAATACCGGAAATCGTGCCGGTTTGGAGATTTTGGCCTGGAAATGATGAGAGGGAAAGAAGTATGTTGTGCGAGCAAGTTTTTGCTGTAAATGCTGTCAATGGCGAATTGATTAGGATAAATCGAGAGGTTTTTGCAGAGTAATGCGTATCTGAAATTTATTTTATATAGAGAGCAGTGAGGCGAAAACATGAAAAAGGTAAAGTATGGATTAATCATCATAGTAAATGTGCTTGCACTTCTTATAACTGGGTGTGGTGTATCAGACAATCAAATAGGACAAGAGAAAGAAACAAACAGCTTTTTGCAGGAAGATGCCATAAAGCCGGGGGAAACGGAAAAAGAGACAGTAACGCTTGGCGTCACCATGATCGTTCAGGATTTGGAGAAAATTGTTACAGAATTCAATCGGCATAGTAGTGAATATAAAGTGGAGATAGTAGATTATTTCAATCAGACAGGAGATTATGATGAGGCGATAGAACAACTAAAGCTGGATGTTGTCACCAGAACAGCCCCGGATATTATTGCGGTATCTGGAATTGATTATAGTATGTTTTCTGAAAAAGGAGTGCTGGCAGATTTATATGATTTTATGAGTGATGATGAAGAGATTTCTAAAGATATGTTGGTACAGTCTGTAGTAATGGCTTATGAGGATGGAGGACATTTATATAGTATTGCTCCGAATTTTCAGATTCACTCCATGTGGGGATATGGTGATGTAATAGGTAGACAAAGTGGGGTTACCTTTGAGGAATTGTTTCAAATATTAGAAAGTAGCGGGAAAGATTTGAATGCTATTGCAGGATTTTCGGGAGATGAACCGGTTCTGACCAGACTCTGCACTGTGTCCATGGATGAATTTATAGATTGGGAGAATGGAACCTGTGATTTTGAGGGGGATTATTTTAAGAAGGTGATTTCTTTTGCCAAAGAATATACGGGAAATTATACAGGAGGAACTTATTTCGAGAGAATTCAAAGTCGAGAGGTAGTGATGTCAGTAGGGATTATTTCAAGCGTGGTTGATTACCAAATACAGAAGATATTGTATGGGGAAGACGTTGCCTTTATTGGGTATCCTGTGGCGGAGGGCACAGGAACTGCTATTACGTTCAGTGGCAGCGATATTGCTGTTAATGCTCAAACAGACAATACGGATGGTGCATGGGAGTTTGTAAAATTCTATTTGTTGCATGGATATTCAGGACAGGGTTTTCCGATTGTTCAGGAGCAGTATAATCAGATGATGAATGCATCTATGGATGAAGAGTTTGATACTACGGAAGATGGAGGAATTGAAAGAAATCCCAAAGGATATTATATTGATGGTGATGAATATATCTTGGTGTATGCTGCTACACAGGAGGATGTTGAAACAGTCAAAGGATTGGTGGACAGCGCAGAGAACAGATTTGAACCCCATCCGACGATACAAAATATCATCAATGAAGAGGCGGAAGGATTCTTCTCTGGACAGGTGGATCTCGACAGTACAGTAAAAAAAATCCAGAACCGTGTAACTCTGCTTTTGCAGGAGTCTTTATAATAGAGTAATAAGTTACTTCTGTATGGGACAGGAAACAGATGAATCAGCATATAATGAGATTCTGGAAATGCTGCGAATCACGGAGAATGGTGGCAGACTATGTCTGGAGAATGCAGTCTCGGCGGAAGAAATGTTGGATATTTTGAGGTGATGAACAAAAGCTGGTTATGAGTTCAGGAGTTTTCGCAGGAGCGGGAACGAAAATGAAGATTGTGTTGATCGTGGCGGGCGCTGTAACAGGCGCCCCGCTTGTTGTGTTTCTGCTGGCCGGAGCTGCGTTTGCCAGGGCAGGGGAATGTATGAGGGCAATGGAGTGACGGAAAAAACGGGCTCCGCAGGGTATGGGACAATCCCTGCCCCGCATAGAATGCAGAGAGGATGGAAAGGGGCAGTTTTCATGGGAAAATCGCAGGGTATGGGGGCGGCGCAGAGTGCGAATATCCAGAGCGCAGATATTATGGAAGTGAAAAGGGAAGAATTGCCGGATATTGACACAATTCAGATTGATAAAATGCAGCCCATAGAGAAAAAGCTGGAAGAATATATCTCCGGTACGGAGGGAGATTTGTCAACCCACTTAAATGAGGGATATGTGGTAAGGGTACATTTCAGCATGGAGGATTATTCCGCAACAGATGCCTTGAAACAGTATCTAAAGCAGATTGCGGAACTGAAATATTAAAAAGGATTCAACAAATACGGAAAGTTATGGTATTCTAAAGGCAGGATTGAAAAAGCGGATCCTGACTTTAGCACAATATTTGTGTGACTTCTTATTAGCGAATATAAAGTCAGGAGTGATGCAAATGAGCAGCAGGAATATTTATGAGACTGCCCTTTATCTGCGGCTTTCTAAGGATGATAATGCCAGCGGAGCCGACATGGACATTGACGGCGGTAAAAAAACAGAAAGTAATAGTATTGGGAGCCAAAGGGACATACTGAGGGCATATGTTCAGAGCCATGAAGATCTGAGGATTTATGACATCTACATAGATGATGGCTATTCTGGCGCAAATTTTGAAAGACCGGAATTTGAGAGAATGATGGTTGACATCCGCGCCAGAAAAGTGAATTGTGTGCTGGTAAAGGATTTGTCAAGATTTGGACGGGACTATATTGAAGCCGGGCGGTTGATACAAAAGACCTTTCCGGCTTTAAATGTGCGCTTTATTGCGGTTACAGACGGGTTTGACAGCCTGTACGCGGACAGGACGGACAGCAGCCTGATCCTGCCTATAAAAAATTTTGTAAATGATAGTTATTGCAGGGATATTTCTATAAAAGTGAAAGCCCAGCAGACGGTAAAACGCAAGGAAGGGAAATGTATCAGCGCATTCACGGTTTATGGCTATAAGAAGAACCCGGAAGATAAGAACAGCCTGATAATTGACGAATATGCGGCGGATATTGTCAGAAAGATATTCGCATGGAAGATAGCGGGGATGAGCCTGGTGGCAATCGCAGAAAAATTAAACGCCACAGGCATCCTGTCGCCCATGGAATATAAAAGATTCCTTGGCATGAAGTATCATTCCGGCTTTGAGGGTTCATCCACCGCAAAATGGGCAGCGGTATCTGTGAAACGCATTCTGGTAAATCCGATGTATCTTGGAACCATGGTGCAGGGCAAACAGGAAAAAATTAATTATAAAGTGAAAAAAAGAATTGATAAGCCCAGGGAAGAATGGATATGTGTGGAGAATACCCATGAGGCCATTGTTTCGGATGTAGACTTCTTAACGGTGCAGGATCTGCTGAAATATGACGGCAGGGCCTCGAAGCAAACAGACAGGGCAAACCTGTTCAGCGGCATACTGGTATGCGCGGACTGTAAAGCGCCTATGGTGAAACGGGTAAATTCTTATAAGGGGACAAAGAAAGTATTTTATATCTGTCAGACAAAGAATAAATCCATGGGATGCAGCAGACACAGCATCGAGGAAGGACTGCTGAAAAGGATTATCTGCAAGGAGATAAAAAAGTACCTTGCATTGATGGCGTCCTATGAAGAAACAGCCCGGTATCTGGAACAGACGAATGTAAGCTATGAACAGGTGGCTGCATATGATTCACAGATTGCCATCCTTCAGGCAGAATACAACAGATATTATACGTTGAAAAGCAATCTTTTTTCCGATTTGAAAGAGGGGCTGATTGATAAAAAGGAATTTGATGAATTTCATCAGATATATGAAAGAAAATGTAATGAGCTGGAAAACGCTGTGACGGCTCAAAAGAAAATAATCAAGGATATGTTTCAGAATGGGGTTGCGGCAAAATCTCAGCTTGAAAAACTTAAGAAAAATATAGATATTCCAGAGCTTGACAGAGAACTGTTGGTAACAACAATCCGCAGGGTTTACATTCATGAGGATAAGCGGCTGGAGATAGAATTCCGCTTTCATAGTGAGATGGATAAACTGGGTGTCTTAAGCCGGATGTACCACGAAAAAACTTCCATGCGGGAGGTGGTATAGATGGCAAGGACGAGCAAACGCTATTTGGGCTATTTGGAAAAAATGGTGGACACAGAAAAAACAGCTATATCCATTGAAAAATACTTTGTGGGAATATACAGCAGGCTGTCAGTGGATAACGGGGATAAAAAATCAGAGTCCATAGAGAACCAGATTGAGGTTATCCGACAATATATTGCGGATAAAAACAGAGAACCAGACAGAAAACAGAAATTTGAGATTTATGACACCTATGTTGACCGGGGCATTTCAGGTACTTCCTTTGAGAGAGCAGGATTTGACCGCCTCATGGATGATGTGAGGAACGGAAAAGTTAACTGTATCATTGTAAAAGATTTATCGAGGTTTGGCAGGGATTACTTGGAAACAGGCAATTATATTGAGAAGATACTGCCGTTTTTGAAAGTCCGATTTATTGCGGTCACAGATGGATTCGATTCCATGTCTGACAATGTTTCCGAGAAGAAACTTGCAATGAATGTGAAAAATCTGGTAAATGATATGTACGCCAAAGATATATCAAAGAGGGTAATGGGAGCCAGAAAGCTGGCAGCACAGCAGGGCGCATATATTGGGAGCACAGCGCCCTATGGGTATAATGCTGAAAAAGTAAATGGGATAAGAAAACTGGTGCCCCACCCGGAGAATGCCAGGATTGTCCGTTACCTTTTTGAAAGCTATGCCGCAGGAATCCCGTATAAAGAGATGGTATCCTGTTTATATAGGGAAAAAGTGCATAGGATCAGTGATTATAATAAATATAGACACACTTTCCGGGAGGACGGAGAGATACTTCACCAATGGAATCCCGGTGTGATCAGAGGGGTATTGGGAAACCCGGTGTATGCAGGGAGACTTGTGCAGGGCAAGACAAAGTCGGGAGTACAGGCGGGGCAGAAAGGCACCTGTCATACACAGCAGAACGAATGGATCACGGTGGAAAACAGCCATGAACCAATCATTACACCAGAACTTTTTGACATGGTTCATTCTGCTTTGACAGGGGCTGACGGACAGACGGAAAACAAAAGCGGCGCTATGAAACGTGCAGTCAGGGATGATGAAAATATATTTCGTCATATCCTATACTGCGGCGGCTGTGGTGGCAAAATGCACGCAAGATACTATCAGAGCAGGGTCAATGGGGCAAGAAAGTATTCTTATGATTGCAGGAGAATCTATTACATTGACGGGAGAAAATGTTCCAGGAATGATATATCGGAAGAACAGCTTGAAAGTTATGTTTTAGAACAGGTGAGGGAGATATTGGAAAGCCGGAAGATTTCTTCTAATGACCTGACAGCCATGAACCGCCAGGAATGGAAAAAGAGAAAAACTGTCTACTTGGAGGAACGGGATAGCGTTATCAGAGAGAGGCAGAAACTTAAGCATAAAGCCGGAGCTATCTATATGCAGTATAAAGAGGGCAGCATCAGCGAGCAGGAATACATGGCATTCCGTGAAAACCGGGCAGAGTATGAGAAATATTGTGAGAAAAGGCTAGAGGAATTAAAGCGGAAAATACGAAGAGGCCAAATCAGGTCAGAAGAACAGGATACATTTCTGCGTTCACTGAATAAAGCAAAAAGGTGCAAAAAGTTGAATGTACAAATGATAGATGCCTTGATAGAAAAGATTACGGTTTCTCCAGAGGGGATAATCGACATTCTGTTCCGGTTCGGGGGCGGGGATGGAGGTGACTGCGATGCCTAAGAGTAAAATTGCGGGATACTATCGCCTCTCCATAGAGGATGATGATATTAGGGTGGAGAGCAACAGCATTACTAACCAGAGGCTGTTGATAAAGAGGTATATTGCAGAGCATCCAATCTTTGCTGACTATGAATATTGCGAGTTTTACGATGACGGAATATCAGGGACAACAATGAACAGGCCGGGAATGCAGGCTATGCTTGAGCAGATACGGCAGAATGAAATCAGATGCGTGATGGTCAAAGACTTGTCACGGTTTTCCCGGGATTATATCGAACTGGGGACTTATATGGAGCAGATTTTTCCGTTCATGGGCATACGGTTCATTTCCATTGCGGAACATTATGACAGCCAGGATTATATCGGAAGAACGGCGGATATTGACATCGGGTTCCAAAGTCTTTTGGCAGATTTTTATTGTAAGGACATTTCCGAAAAAGTGAAAAGCTCTGTAATAGCGAAAAAGAATCAGGGAAAATATGCTGCGGGAAGTACGCCGTTTGGGTATAAGAAAAACAAAGGTGACCCTAACAAATTGCTGATTGTTCAGGAGGAAGCGGATGTAATAAGGCATATTTTTGCGTTGTCCTTGTCAGGAAAGAACCTGACGCAGATCTGCAGGGTGCTGAATGATCAGAAGATATTGACGCCGCTGGAATTTAAAAACCTGAGAAAGAGGCAAAACCGAAAGGAATTGCAGCAGGAGCGTAAATATTGGCAGCAGGGAACCGTCAGAAACATACTTACAAATGAGAGTTATGTTGGGAACATGGTTTATAACAAGTCTGTTCAGGCCGAAGTCGGCGGAAGTCGTACAATCGTGAAACAGAGAGAGGAATGGAAAGTTTTTGAGAATCATCATCCGGCTATCATCAGCAGGGAAATGTTTGATGAGGTGCAGATGAAGTACTTCCGCAGAAAAGCGGTAGACAGAAAGCCGATTCCTTATGCTCTGAAAGGAAAAGTCTATTGTGGATATTGCGGGCGCAGGCTTAAGATTATGAAACTTGCAGGCGGAAAATTGTTTTACTATTGCCCGAACCAAAAGCTGAACAGTGATAACGAGTGCGTTTCTGAAAGCATTAGTAATGAGGTGTTGGAGAGAATCGTGCTGAAAGAGATCAGGGTGCAGATTGCCGGATTGGCTGACCTTAAATGGGCCAGAGATGCCGTGTCGGAAAAACAGCGTAAAATCATGAAAAAAACCGGCAGGGCAGCAGCGGATATTGAGACAGAGATTTCCGAATTGACGGAGAGAAAGGCCGATCTTTTGGGGGCATATCATGCCGGTACATATACCAGAGAGCAATATATGGAAGGCCGAAAACAGTTGGATCAGCAGATTTCTGACAGGCGGAAACAGTTGGAAGAATCTGAAAAACAGTTGGATGCCTGTGGTAATCTGTTAAAGGCGGATACAAGGGACTATGAGGAATTTCTGCAATACGCCGGTTTTGAGGTTGTTACAAAAGAAATGGCGGATGTATTTATAGATCGGATTGATATTGGCAGAGAAAAGGCGATAGACATTCACTGGATGTTTAGCAAAGAGCTGGGCAGTGCAGAAGTGGTTTTGCAGTAATGCAGCATCAGACCGCTGTAAATATTGTAGCAATAATGTAACTCCACCTCTCTGCAATTGTAGCAACAATATAACTGCACCCCCTGGTAAAAATAACAATAATGTAACTCCAGCCAACGAATTTTCAAGGAAAATCGGGGGAAAAAGTTGAAAAATATTTGTAGCAACTACATGACACCAGCGGG
>CAMWLE010000037.1 GCA_947175015.1 uncultured bacterium | reverse complement strand
CCTGCAGCATGAAGTATCAGATGATCATGGCCAGAACCCTTCCCGAGGAAGTGACTCAGGGTACTTTGGAGGGAGATATTATCCCTGGCGATATAACTTTCTATCGTCTGCAATCCACTGCGGATAATAAACTGCGTGCTTACATCGCACAGGGTGAGGTGCTTCCGGTGGCAACCAGGTCTTTTGGCGGCATTGGTGTATTCGCAATTCCGGAGATGGGCCGTTTCTATCGTCATGTATTGATCGAGAAGAATTATCCTCATCACGGCGCAGTGGCGTTCGGACATTTCGGTAAGGCTCTGTATGAAGTGTTTAAGTATATCGGTGTTCCGGTAGAGGATCTCAATTACAACCAGCCCAAGGGTGTGTTGTATCCTACGGAGAATCCATTTGCATAAAAATATGTGTGTTACCCGCAGCTGTTTTTCTGGCTGCGGGTTTTTGGTTATTTTATGAGGTGTCTGCTTTAGGGGCTTTTGCAGTCAAAATCACGAATTTCGGATTTGGATTACGGGGTATTGCTCTAAAAGAAACAAGAGAAATGACAGGTGATTGCGGTATCATTATGCAGAATATAAATGGCGGAATAAAACCTGAAATCATATTGGAGATGACAAGAATGTATTTGTATCATTATTTTGATAAGATGATGGGACAAGATGGCACATATTTACTACGAAAACAATGCTGTTCAATTCTTGAATTTGCCGCAAAAAAATGATATGATAAATTCAATTTAGGAAGAAATCGCACAGAAATATGAAAATGTGCAGAAGGGCGTAGGTGATATGATGAGTGGAGCATTGATTGAAACAGAAGCAAGAACCATTTTAAATCAGGGAATAAAGCAGGGAATAAAGCAGGGAATAAAGCAGGGGAAGAGTCTGGGAATAAATGAAACAAAAAAGAAAACAGCACTTAAGATGCTGAAAATGGGAAAACTGACAATTGAGGAAATTGCAGAATGCTCCGAACTCAGTGTGGCAGACGTAGAGCAACTTGCAGGACTTCAGACAGTGTAAAATAGCAGAAATGAAATGGCTGTATATCAGGCATAAGGCAGGAAAATAACGGATGATTCAGATTTAAGCGAACAATAACAGATGAATATCTGTTTCTAAGGAATTTTCAATCATCTATGGACAATTTTCATAAAAGTGAGTATAATGGAACAAGATGGCAGTAAAATATTGGGTTCAGCAGGAGTGTATATGAAGCGGCAGAAAGATAATAACAGAATTGTTTTCCAATCGCTTGCGATGATCATGCAGTTTGGTCTGAATATGTTGGTGCCCATAGGTATGATGTCTGCTTTAGGTATTTGGCTTGATAAAAAACTGGGAACTTCATGGATTATGATTATTTTGTTCCTTGTGGGCGCTGTGGCAGGAGGACAGAATATATATCAGATGGCAAAGCGTCTCTGCGATACTTCGGATGTACAGAAAGTCCCCAAAGAGCAGGATAAAATCAATGATAAAAAAGGTGATTCTTGTGAAAATAATCGAGACGCTGAAAAAGGTAAATAGGACACTTCTGGAAATGCAGGTCGGCATGTTGTTTTTTGGTATTGTCTGTCAGGTTGCAGGTGTCTTTTTTGTAAAGGAGCAGGGGTATTATGCGGCCAGTCTGTGGTTTGGAATCGCATTTGCTTTTGCTGCCAGTATTCATATGTATAAAAATCTGGATAGAGCGTTGTACTATGGGGCGGATGCACCCAAACTGGTCACGAGAGGATATGTGTTTCGCTACGTGGTGTTTGCGGTTGCATTGGTTCTTGTGGCTTTGACGGAAGTAATGAATCCAATTGTTTTCTTTCTTGGATACATGAGTTTGAAAGTAACGGCATATCTTCAGCCGATTACTCATAAATTGTGCAATAAGCTGTTCCATGAGACAGACCCGGTTCCGGAACCTTTACCGGAAGAGCCTGTTCCGCAGGAGGGAGACAATATCCCTGCTGGGCAGTAGCCGGAGTTTCAGGTGTTTGGATATCTGAAACTTCCACGGTACTTAGACAGCTGCCAAAATATCAGAAGGAGGAGGTGATAGTATGGAACATGGTATTTTGCTTTCCGGTGGGTCGGATGTTGATTTTATGATTCATGGAGTATTTCAATATTCCTTTTTTGGTCATCAGGTATGGATAACAACATCGCATGTGTGCATTTTGATTGTTATGTTAATATTGGTAATTTTTGCCATTGTGGCGAACAGATGCATGGCAAAAGCATCGGAAGTACCAGGCAGTTTTCAGAATGTATTGGAATTGATTGTGGAAATGTTGGATAATATGGTCAGCGGCTCTATGGGGCAGGCGGCATCCAGATATTCTAATTATATTGGAACCATTTTTATTTTCATTTTGTTCAGCAATATATCCGGACTGCTTGGATTGCGGCCGCCTACGGCGGATTACGGCGTTACGTTGCCATTGGCGCTTATGACATTTACACTGATTCATTATAATAAGTGGAAATATCAGAAGCCGGTGACAATCTGGAAGGACTTGTGTTCGCCGCTGCCGCCGTGGCTGCCGATATGGCTTCCCATCAATGTGGTCAGTGCGTGTGCTGTACCGGTATCTTTGTCACTGCGTTTGTTTGCAAACGTATTGTCAGGTACGGCTATGATGGCATTGATCTATGGGCTGCTTGGATGGATTGCTACGGCATGGCCCGCGGCGCTGCATGTGTATTTTGATTTGTTCTCAGGAGCAATTCAGACATATGTGTTCTGTATGTTGACCATGACATACATTTCAAATGAAATCGGCGATGGCACCAGGCGATAAAATTGTGTAAAGAATTTCTAAGCTGTCCAAAGAGGGGTGTTGACACACCCTCTTAGTACGCCAGCTAAGAAATTCCAGGTCTGCACAGCAGACCTTTTACACACTGAAGAATGCCAAGCGAACAAGTTCGCTTTGGGCAGGCATTCTTCTCACGGATTGTCTGTGCCGCCGAAGGCGGCATGACGGGAAGTGTATGAAAATGTTCCGAGATTGAATTTGTGTGCTGTTGTGTCATGGGGAGTGAGGGCGAGGTTTTACCCTCAAGGTTAGTGTTCTATTATTATTTTTTATATTTTAGGAGGAAAAAAGAATGGACTTCAATGAAAACTTTATCTTAGGTTGTTCTGCAATTGGTGCAGGTCTGGCAGTAATCGCCGGTATCGGACCTGGTGTTGGGCAGGGTATTGCAGCAGGACATGCGGCTGCGGCAGTTGGACGCAATCCCGGCGCACAGTCTAAGGTTATGTCAACAATGCTTCTCGGACAGGCAGTGGCGGAAACCACCGGTCTGTATGGTTTGTTGGTAGCTATTCTGTTATTGTTCGTGAAACCTCTCCTGCCATAAGATAAGTGCAGAGCTTATAGGAGGCAGAAAGGAGGCAAAGAATGATACTTTTAGCAGGGGGCGAGTCTATGTCAAGACTGTTTGACCTGGACTGGCAGCTGGTGGCCGATGCTGTTCTGATGATTATCGCTATCTTTTTCCTGTTCCTGCTCATGAGTTATTTTCTGTTCAATCCTGTGAGAAAAATGCTGAACAGCCGCAAAGAGAAGATTCAGGGCGAGCTGGAAACAGCAAAGCAGGATATGGAAGAGGCTCAGAAATTAAAGGGAGAGTATGAGGCGAAGCTGAAGAACATAGACAAGGAAGCGGAAGGTATTTTAAGCGAAGCCCGCAAAAAGGCCCTGAACAATGAGAATCAGATCATTGCCCAGGCGAAGGAAGAAGCTGCTCGTATTTTAGAGAGGGCGCGTGTGGAGGCAGAGCTTGAGAGACAGAAGCTGTCAGATGATGTAAAGAGAGAAATAATTTCCGTTGCATCCCTTATGGCCGGCAAAGTAGTAGCGGTATCAATTGACACTACGGTACAGAATCAGCTGATTGATGAGACCTTAAAGGAAATGGGTGATAAGACATGGCTAAATTAGTGTCCAAGACATATGGTGAAGCTTTGTATGAGATTGCCATGGAATCAGGTGAGGACAAGGCTTTGGGACTTATGGAAGAGATCCGCTGTGTCAATCAGGTGCTGGAACAAAATCCCCAGTTTGACGAACTGATGAAACATCCGGGAATTCCAAAGCAGGATAAACTGCGTGTTGTGGAGGATGTCTTTCAGGGGAGAGTCAGTGATGAGCTGGCAGGACTTTTGAAAATCGTAGTATCCAAAGAGCGTTATAAGGATTTGCCGGATATTTTCGCATATTTTACCAATAGGGTAAAGGAACAGCAGAAAATCGGTGTGGCTTATGTGACGACTGCAGTAAAGCTTGGCGAAGGGCAGAAAAATGCACTGGAGGCAAAGCTGCTGCAGACCAGCGGATATAAGAAAGTGGAATTGCATTATGATGTGGATTCCTCGATCATCGGTGGGATGATCATTCGTATCAACGACAGAGTGGTGGACAGCAGTGTTCGCACGAAGTTGGATGATTTGACGAAACAATTATTACAAATCCAGTTGGGATAACCGGCTGGAAGAAAGGTGCGACAGATCCATGAATTTAAGACCGGAAGAAATAAGTTCAGTTATCAAGGATCAGATTAAGAGATATGCCTCCACATTGGATGTATCCGATGTGGGTACTGTAATACAGGTTGCAGACGGCATTGCCCGTGTGCATGGTCTGGAAAATGCCATGCAGGGTGAGCTGTTGGAATTCCCTGGTGAAGTGTATGGTATGGTGCTGAATCTGGAAGAAGATAACGTGGGCGTGGTATTGCTGGGAAGCGCCAGGAATATCAATGAAGGTGATACGGTCAAGACCACCGGGCGCGTGGTGGAAGTGCCGGTAGGGGATGCTCTGCTGGGACGTGTTGTGAATTCTCTGGGGCAGCCCATTGACGGCAAAGGGCCTATCCAGACCACCAAGTACCGTAAGATTGAACGTGTGGCAAGCGGCGTTATCACAAGAAAAAGTGTAGATACACCTCTTCAGACAGGTATCAAGGCAATTGATGCTATGATTCCTATCGGCAGAGGACAGCGTGAGTTGATTATCGGTGACCGTCAGACAGGTAAAACGGCTATCGCAATTGATACAATTATTAACCAGAAGGGGCAGAATGTAAAATGTATTTATGTTGCCATTGGGCAGAAGGCTTCTACCATTGCTAATATAGTAAAAACATTGGAAGAATATGGCGCAATGGCATATACCACAGTGGTGGTGTCTACGGCCAGCGATCTTGCTCCGTTACAGTATATTGCACCCTATTCGGGTTGTGCTATTGGTGAAGAGTGGATGGAGAATGGCGAAGATGTATTAGTGATATACGATGACTTGAGTAAACATGCTACTGCATATCGTACACTCTCTTTGCTGCTTCGTCGTCCGCCCGGCCGTGAGGCATATCCTGGTGATGTGTTCTATCTGCATTCCAGATTATTGGAGCGGGCAGCCAGGATGAGCGAGGAATACGGCGGCGGTTCCTTGACGGCGCTTCCTATTATTGAGACACAGGCAGGCGATGTATCCGCATATATTCCTACAAATGTCATTTCTATTACCGATGGACAGATTTATCTGGAGACAGAGATGTTCAACTCCGGTTTCCGGCCGGCTATCAATGCGGGATTATCCGTATCAAGAGTTGGCGGTGCGGCGCAGATTAAGGCAATGAAGAAAATTGCGGCTCCTATCCGAACAGAGCTGGCGCAGTATAGAGAGTTGGCAAGTTTTGCACAGTTTGGCTCCGAATTGGATGATGATACCAAGGAGAAGCTGGCACAGGGCGAGCGTATCAAAGAGGTACTCAAACAGCCTCAGTATGATCCCATGCCGGTACAGTATCAGGTTATTATTATCTATGCGGTGACACGAAAATATTTGCTGGATGTGCCTGTGGATAAGATTACTCGCTTTGAAAAGGAATTTTTTGAATTCCTGGATACGAAATATCCTGAAGTGCCTGGCAATATTGCCGAGGAAAAGGTGATCTCCGATGCCACAGAAGAAGTACTTCAGAAGGCAATCGCAGAATTCAAGCAGCAGTTTAAGTAGAAAGAGAGCAGCTTTTCAGGACCGTGAAGTGAATGAAAAGTGCGAGAGGGATAGAATATGGCATCGATGCGTGATATAAAGCGCCGCAAGAGCAGTATTCAGGGTACCCAGCAGATTACGAAGGCCATGAAGCTGGTATCCACTGTCAAACTGCAGCGGGCCAGAGCAAGCGCAGAGCGTTCCAAAGACTACTTCAACTGTATGTATGAAACAGTGAATAGTATATTGGAGCGTGTAGGGCATGTGGAGCATAAGTATCTTGCGTCTAATACCTCAGGAGAGTCTACGGGTTCAGGAAATTCGGAGAGGAACCGGAAAAAGGCTGTTATTGTGATTACTTCTAACCGGGGGCTGGCAGGCGGTTATAATTCCAATGTGATTAAACTGGTGACCAGACATCCTGAGTGGAAGAAAGAAGAGTTAGAGGTCTACTGCCTTGGCAATAAGGGGCGGGAGGCATTTACACGATATGGTTATGAGGTGAAGGACTGCAATAGTGATATTGTGGAGAGCCCTGTTTATGTGGATGCAATGGCATTGTCGGAAAAACTTCTCAAATCCTTTGCAGATGGTGAAATCGGGGAGATTTATTTGGCATATACCGCATTTAAGAATACGGTGAGCCATATACCTACGTTGCTGCGTCTCCTTCCTGTGGAAGCAGGTGGGGCTGATGAAGAAACGGCGGGAGAAAATGCCGGAGCGAAAGAGACGGCGGCGGTTATGAATTTTGAACCGGAGGACACGGAAGCACTGGATATGCTGATACCGAAATATGTTACAAGCTTGATCTATGGTGCATTGCGGGAATCCATTGCCAGCGAAAACGGCGCCCGTATGCAGGCTATGGACAGTGCCACCAGCAATGCAGAGGAAATGATAAGTGATCTGACATTGAAATATAACAGAGCCCGTCAAGGTTCCATTACACAGGAGTTGACGGAGATCATAGCCGGAGCGGAGGCTCTTGGCTAAGAATTAGAATTTGTCCGCGAAAGCGGGCGGAAAGAGGTAGAAATGGCAGGAGAAAACAGAGGTAAGGTTACTCAGGTCATCGGTGCGGTGCTTGATATCCGTTTTGATGAGGGTAAACTGCCTGAGATTAACGAAGCAATTCGCATTCCTACCAGTGACGGCGGTGAACTGACGGCGGAGGTTTCCCAGCATTTGGGTGATGATACTGTCAGATGTATTGCTATGGGAAGCACTGACGGTCTGGTGAGAGGCATGGATGCGATTGCGACCGGTGCGCCCATTTCCGTTCCGGTAGGTGAAAAGACTTTGGGGCGGATCTTTAACGTTTTAGGCCAGCCCATTGACAATAAGCCGGCGCCTGAAGATGTTTCCTATGAACCCATTCATAGAGCTGCACCGAAATTTGAGGAACAGGCAACGGAAAAGGAGCTATTGGAGACAGGAATCAAGGTGGTTGATCTGCTTTGCCCATATCAGAAGGGTGGTAAGATCGGATTGTTCGGCGGTGCCGGTGTTGGTAAGACCGTTTTGATTCAGGAGTTGATCCGTAATATTGCAACGGAGCATGGTGGATATTCCGTATTTACCGGTGTGGGAGAGCGTACTCGTGAAGGAAACGACCTGTATCATGAAATGACGGAATCAGGCGTTATTGACAAGACCACCATGGTATTTGGTCAGATGAATGAACCTCCAGGAGCCAGGATGCGTGTGGGTCTGACAGGTCTGACCATGGCAGAGTATTTCCGTGATAAGGGCGGAAAGGATGTGCTGCTGTTTATTGATAATATTTTCCGATTTACACAGGCAGGTAGTGAGGTGTCCGCATTGCTGGGCCGTATGCCTTCCGCAGTGGGATATCAGCCTACTTTGCAGACGGAGATGGGTGCGCTTCAGGAGCGTATTACGTCTACCAGGAATGGTTCCATTACTTCCGTTCAGGCGGTTTATGTGCCTGCGGATGACTTGACTGACCCGGCGCCTGCAACTACATTTGCACACTTGGACGCAACCACTGTGTTGTCTCGTTCTATTGTGGAGCTGGGAATTTATCCTGCGGTGGATCCTTTGGAGTCTACTTCCCGTATTCTGGACCCCAGAATTGTGGGTGACGAGCATTATCAAACAGCTCGCGGCGTGCAGGAGATTCTGCAGCGTTATAAGGAATTGCAGGATATTATTGCGATTTTGGGTATGGATGAGTTGTCTGAAGAGGATAAGCTGGTGGTATCACGTGCCCGTAAGGTGCAGAGATTTTTGTCGCAGCCATTCTTCGTTGCAGGTCAGTTTACCGGTTTGGAAGGTAAATATGTGCCTATTAATGAGACGATTCGCGGTTTCAAGGAGATTTTGGAAGGCAAGCATGATGACATTCCCGAAAGCTACTTTATGAATGCAGGCAGTATTGATGATGTGCTGGCTAAGGTGCAGAAGTAAGTGTGTAATTTACACATGGAAGAATGCCAGGTGAGCAAGCTCACTTTGTGTAGCGTTCTTCCGGACTTGCACCAATTTATAGATTGTTTGTGCCTCTTGTAGAGGCACTGCCGCCATTGGCGGTATGACGGGAAGTTTGAACTGATGTATGCGGAAGCAGGCGGAGAGGTATAATTATGGCAGATAAAAATGGTTTTCTTCTGCGTATCGTTACTCCTGACAGAGTGTTTTATGAAAATCAGGTGGATATGGTGGAGTTTAATACCACAGAGGGCGAAATTGGCATTCTGCCGGGGCATATTCCCATGACAGTGATTGTAAAGCCTGGTATCCTGAATATCAGCGAGCCGGAGGCAGAGAAGGAGGCAGCCCTGCATTCAGGGTTTGCGGAAATCCTGCCGGAGGGTGTTACAATTCTTGCAGAGGTCATTGAATGGCCGAACGAGATTGATGAACAACGTGCGGTGGCGGCAAGAGAACGCGCTGAAGAGCGTTTGCGCAGCAGAACACCGGATACAGATGTTGCCAGAGCAGAGACAGCATTACAGAGAGCTTTGGCAAGAATTCAGGTATTGAAGTAAATGGCAGATTGTCAGAGCTGGGTTGTTGTGCCATGTGGAGCTGTCCGAGAATCGTGCTGATGTGGGCAGGTGAAGTAATATTTGGTACGGTGAAATGAGTAACAATTAGATGAAAACACGCATATGCTGTTAAAAAACCGAAAGAAGAAAGCATATGGAATTTCATTCTAAATTATTACAGCCGTTGCCGGAAAACAAAGTAAGGGGCTGGAATGGGCCCCTTCCTTTTTATATGACGTATCCCGACTATTATGGAGAGGGGCATGAGGCGAAATTGTTGCAGGATCTGGAGTATCTGCAGCAGTTGTATCCTAATGATGTGAAACGCTATCAGATCAGAATAGCAGAGATTTTAGATAAAGCAGACTATGAAGGCAGCATGATATATGATGAATACCCTGACAGATACAGCTTGCAGGCTTTGGCAAAGTCAATAGGTAAGATTTTGGAGCAGGAAGAAAAACAACCTCCCCATGAGGATATTATTATTATCTTATTGTTTAATGAGGTATATAAACGCCGGCATGGAGGGCGCAGGGGTAAAATATATTATTGAAAATATAAGGAAACTATGGATGAACTTAGAGAACTTTTCCGGCAGATGCTGGATCAGAATTTAATACAGATTGTACTCAGCAATACCAGGGATACCACCCAGGCAACGAAGATAAAGGTTCGACCTGTGGTGATACGGGGAGAACTGCAGTTTCAGGAGACCCTTTACCGGGGGACACAGGTGTTTCACTCCAATCATGAGAAGGAGGAAATGACCGGGAGATTGTGTCATTATATGGAGCATTTATTCCGTCAGGCGCAGATGGGCGCTGTGGGAGAAGAGGCAACGGTTCTGATAAGTAAAAAGGGAGCAGTTAGGATAAAACACAAACGCGGGCCGGGGAATGCAGCAGTACAAGAACAGCGTAATCTGTCCCATAATCGCGTAAAACAGTATATTCTACAGGAGGGGCAGCCAGTAGACTTTTTGATTGGCTTGGGAGTTCAGACAGCGGATGGGCGGATTGCCAAAGCAAAATATGACAAATTCCGGCAGATTAATCGGTATTTGGAATTTATAGAGGATATTCTGGATAAGCTTCCTGCAGACCGAACCCTTCGTATTGTTGATTTTGGCTGCGGGAAGTCTTATTTGACATTTGCCATGTATTATTATCTGCACAAGCTGCAACGCAGAGATATTTATGTGACCGGATTGGATTTGAAGGCGGATGTGATATCACATTGCAGGGAATTGGCGGAAAAATTGCATTATGACAGGCTGGATTTCAGGCAGGGCGATATCAGCAGTTTTGAGGGAGCAGACCATGTGGATATGGTGGTGTCCCTGCATGCCTGCGATAAGGCAACGGATTATGCCATAGAAAAGGCTGTCAAGTGGGGGGCTGCGGTTATTATGGCGGTGCCCTGTTGTCAGCATGAGCTGAATGGGCAGATACAGTGTAGTGAATTGCAGCCCATTTTAAAATATGGAGTGATCAGGGAACGTATGGCAGCACTGATTACAGATGCGATAAGGGCAAATTTGTTAGAAGAAAATGGTTATGACACTCAGATTTTAGAGTTTATTGATATGGAGCATACCCCTAAAAATCTTATGATCCGGGCAGTAAAAGTCTCCGGTATACGGCCGAAGTCTGCCATACAGTCGGAGGCGGTTCGGGAAGTGATGAAATTTTTACATGTAAATCCTACCTTGAAGGAGTTGCTATGAGAAAAAGTTTGTTAAAGCTTTTTGTTTTTTTATGCACTTTTCTGTTGGCATTGGTAATTGTAAGTAAATTCATGAATAAAGGACATGACAACCTGACGATGGAAATGGCGCCGGCAACGCTTCCCCTGGTGACTATGGTTATGGATGGAATGGCGTATAACCAGCTTCATGGTATGACTGCTGCAACGGATATCGCATTTCAAAGGGATACTGTGACCATATTGGGGGAAAACAGGAATACCGGTTTTATTGTGGATACCTATGGGCAGGATGTGTCAGGAGTTTCCATAGAAGTAAGAACCATAGATGGTGAAAGGTTGATTGAAAATACGGAAGTCGGTGAGCTGATAAGGGAGGGAGATCAGATTCGCGGTAATATTGCACTAAAGGATCTGATTGACAAAGACAAGGAATATGCGCTTGTCATCTTTCTCGAATGGGAGGGGGGACAGGCTGCTTATTATACCCGTGTTCTGTGGAGCGATAATGTTCATGGTGCGGAGAAGTTGGGGTTTTGTATTGATTTTCATGAGAAACTGTATGACAGAGAGGCTGCTGCAGAGTTGGCGATTTATTTGGAAACCAATGCAAGATTGGAAGATAATAGTTCATTCCATAAAGTAAATATTCACAGCAGTTTCCGACAGATTACATGGGGGAATCTGGATGTGACGCAGGTGAGCGATTATGCGATTCAATTGACGGAGATTGCGGAGCAGACTGCGTCCTTGCGGGCGAATTATGTTGTGTCTACCTCGGAGGGAAAGAATACAACATGGTATATGGTGGAAGAATTTTATCGGCTTCGTTATACGGTGGACAGAATGTATCTGTTGGATTATGAGCGGACTATGACGCAGATTCCGGATGCAGAGCAGATGTGTGCCAATGATAAATTATTGCTTGGAATTACAGGAATGGATGTACCATTGTTGGAAAGCGATGATGGTAATGTTGTGGTGTTCCAGGTGGCGAACCGCTTGTTCAGCTATGATGTGGTGAGTAATCGTCTGGTTCAGATATTCAGTTTTTATGATAAAGATCACGCGGATGCGCGGACAATATATGCCGGACATAAAGTGAAAGCGCTGAATGTGGGCGAAGGAGGAAATGTACAGTTTGCCGTGTACGGTTATATGAATCGGGGCAGGCATGAGGGTGAAGTTGGTGTGCAGATATATACGTACAACGGCGCTCAAAATACCATAGAGGAGTTGGTGTATATTCCTTATGATAAGACATTTACCATATTGGCTGCGGAGATGGAGCAGTTGTTGTATTTGAATCGGGAACAGAAATTGTATCTTATATTGGATCATGTGATGTATGGGGTGGATTTAACAGAGAAAACATACTCGCGGGTATTGGAGATTACACAGGATGGGGGCTTGCTGATTTCGGAAGATAACAGGATAGCTGTGTGGGCAGATGGGGAGGATAGCTATCATAGTACGGCATTGTATATTAGAAACCTTGGCAGTGATACACAAAAAACAATTTCTGTAGCCGCAGGAGAAGCGATACGCCCGCTTGGATTTATGGGGGAAGATATTATATATGGAGTAGCATATACCAGTGATATCAGGGAAGAAAGTTCAGGTGGGATTTTTTTTCCTATGTATAAAATCTGTATCCGCAGTGCTGCCGGCGAATTGCTGAAGGAGTACAGGCAGCAGGATATCTATGTGACAAAGTGTACGGTGTCTGATAATCAGATTACTTTGGATAGGGTCAGGCGCCTGGAATCCGGAGAGTATCAGGAAGATATGCAGGATCATATTATGAATAACACAGAGGCAGACACAGGAAGGAATGTGATTGTTGCAGCGGATATTGATAAATATGAACGTTATGTGGAAATTCAGACCAGGAAGACCATTGACAGTAAAAGTGTTAAGATAATGACGCCGAAAGAAGTGGTATATGAAGGCGGAAGAAGACTTCTGGTGCCGGAAGAAGAGAAAAAAGCCAGGTATTATGTGTATGGTGCTTATGGTGTCAGCGGAATTTTCGTCTCGCCGGCGGGGGCGGTGGATCTTGCTTATTCCAGCGCGGGAGTTGTGGTCAGTGAGCAGGGGGAGTGCATTTGGCTGCGCGGCAACCGAATGCCCAGAAATCAGATATTGGCAATCAAGGAGGCCTCGGCAACAGAGGAACAAGGGGCATTGGCTGTGTGTATCAATGCCATGCTTGGGTATAGAGGTATCAGCAGAAATACGCAGGAGGCACTGAATGAGGGCAGGAAGGCAGTGGAGATTTTACAGGAAGGTTTGGACTCGGATGTAGTGATGGATCTTACTGGTTGTAGTCTGGATGCAGTATTGTATTTTGTGAATAGAGATATACCTGTGCTGGCATTGCTGGAAGATGGTTCAGGAGTGGTGTTGGTGGGATTTAATGAGACCAGTGTGGGTATTATGAATCCTCAGACAGGAACTATTTACAGAATGGGAATGAATGATGCCAAGGAATGGTTTGAGCAGAGTGGAAATCAATTTATCACATACAGAAGCCTGTAAGATAACGGAGGGCGTAGAATACAGAACATAAGTGGCCGCAACCAATGGTTGCGGTGCTTTTTTTGACAGTTTCAAACTGAAAGTGGTAGCGCAACCTCATAAAAAATGATATATTTTGGTTATTATATTTCTTTCCATGATCAATGGGAAATTTAAAAGATGTATGGACATTTGTTCCAGGCAGCTACAAATGTATCTCGACTGGATGGCGAATGTGGAACAAATTGCCACAAATGCCGTGAGTTGCCAGGCAAAACTTGCCTGGAAAAATTGTCAGGTAAAAAATTGCCTAATAAGAAGCAATCGAATAGGAGGAGAAAATGAATATTGAAGTTGCAAACAGGCTTGTAGAGCTTAGGAAAAGAAATAATTTATCTCAGGAAGCGCTGGCAGAGAAGCTGGGAATTAGCAGGCAGGCGGTTAGTAAATGGGAAAGGGCGGAAGCCTCGCCGGATACAGATAATCTGATATTGCTGGCAAGGTTATATCGGATTTCGTTGGATGATTTATTGATGACAGGCAATGCGCTTTCTGACTCCGATTCTAATAAGGAAAACGGGTATATACAACAAGGGGAGGAAGGACCGTTAGCACAGAAGGATTCAAAACCAATACCACATAGAGAATCAGAATCAGTGGCACAGAGGCAGTCAGAACCGTTAGCACAGGGACAGTCAGTAACAGTAACGCAGAAGGAGGCAGAATCCGTATTACATAGGGAATTAGAGCCAGTGGTTCAGAGGCAGTCAGAACCAGTAGCGCAAAGGGAGGCAGAATCCGTTATCATAATAGAAGAGGAAAGGCCAAGGTTTGATTATAGTGCCTTGCGTCATTTCCCACTCTATATTGTTGTGGTTATGGCTTATGTAATCTTAGGTGCTGTCTGGGATGTATGGCATCCTGGCTGGCTGTTGTTCTTTATACCGCCCATCTGGCAAAGTGCCATGAAGGCATTGGAAAAAAGGGATGCCAAATACTTTGCGTATCCTGTATTGGTCTCTTTGCTTTACCTCTGCCTGGGACTTTTTGGCTCACTATGGCATCCGGGATGGATTATTTTTCTTACAATTCCGCTTTACTATCCGCTGGTGAATTATTTTCGGAAATTATATAAAATGCAGAAGAAAGAATTGGATGATATGTTGCAGGAACCAAAGAAAAGATGAAGATGAATGATGTTTGCCTGGGCAGTAGTGTATTATTTTGTGTATGTTATGGCTCAGTTTTGGCTGAACCATAACGTAGAATTTATGCCTGACAAATGAAACGGGCAATTTCGGCGGTTCTGTTCATGGACGCCTGTCGAGATAAGTCATATAATTTATGAGATACATATATTAACTGCAATATTGCCGGGGCTCAAATAAAGCTTTGGCATATTTCTGCAGAGTGAAAAGCAATAGCATACCAAGTACACCACAGGAAAGGATTTCTCCAAGGGTTACGGTTACAAAGGAGAACCAAAGTGGCTTGATGCCATAGGCAAACAGTAGGACAGGCGGAACAATGATGGCGTTGGCAATGATGGGTGGGAGAGGCGCCATCCATTTATGTTTTCGTAATTTCCAGGTAAATACAGCGCCAATCAAGGTTGCCAGAGAACCAAATACAATATCCGGAAGTGCTGCTCCGATAAAAATATTGGATAGCAGGCAGCCAACAAACAATCCGGGTATGGCAGCCGGTGTGAAAAAGGGTAAAATGGTGAGAGCTTCCGAAAAACGGAGTTGGACAGCATAACTTGCCAGTCCTAAGGCGTTGGCCAGAAATGTCAGCACAACATAAAGAGCAGCGATGGCCGCTGCATGAGTGAGGTACATAGTTTTCTTGTTCATTTTTTCTTCTCCTTTAGTTTTGTTTTACGTGAGGAAGGTCTCGAACTCACGATGTTAATAGTCTGAATTTTGCCTGATTTACAAGCATTTCAGCCTTTGTTACTATAGCACAGATATGCGGTAAATGCAAGAGAAGTACCAAAAAAGTACCAAATGGGAAAATGTTCGATTGATGTTACATCCTTTATATTGGAGTGCATCATAAAAGAGTACAGAATGGATAAAGCCCCTTTATGACTGCTGCCATGAGGGGCTTTTGTGGAGGCATTCAATGCCTTACCAAACAGAAATATTGAAGATTACGAATAGTGCAATACTTTGAAATGCCTTATAGCAGGGCTTGCAAGGGGGTAAATCGGGCTTGAAATGGCGCAAGGGTAGAAATATAATGGTAGGGGGATAAAAAGCGAAAACAGGCTTTAAAACTTAATATAGGCATTGTCTGAAAAAGAAATGTGTGCTATACTCCATTCATGGGAAACCATAGAGCCAAAGGCGGCTTTACCCCTCTTGTATTTTGCGGAGGGTATATCAGCCCTCCAGACGAAAGAAAGGAGGGCGATGCAATGATTACATATCAGGATTTCTTTTTGTTCTGTACGTTCATTGTTGCCCTTATCAGTCTGCTTTATCAGATTTTTAAGGGAAAGAAATAGCCGCCACTACTACCAATAGTGACGGCTGACCTCATAAGAGGTTATAATTTGTCATTCGAGGGGTAGAGCCGCTTCTATGGCTTTCCCTTTTTCTATGCTTAATATAGCACATTTGGCAGCAGGATTCAAGAGCCAAACGAACGTTTACTGTAATGTGATCGTGAAGTCGTTACTTTTCACACCCACGCCAGATTTGAGCATAGTACTATACTTTTTTGAAAGATCATCCGCAGGCAGAAGATCAGCGTCGTACTGAATGCGCAGATAATTGAATATACCACAAAGGAATACCGGAACCGGAAAACAGGTGCACGCGTACACGCCCCTTTTCCGGAAGGGTATGTGAAGCTAAAACGTTGAAATAGAGGAGGAAGCTATGGCAAACATACTAATCGTTGAAGATGAAAAAGCCATGCAGAATATCATTGCAGACTATATGCGAAAGGGTGGGCATACCTGCTTCACTGCTGATGATGGTGTAGATGCCCTTGTTATACTGAAAAACCATCCTATGGATTTGATAATCCTGGATGTGATGATGCCCCATCTGGACGGCTTTTCCGTCTGCAAGATGGCGCGGGAAATGAGCGATATGCCCATTATCATGCTCACCGCCAAAAGTGCGGAGGACGATAAGCTGAAAGGCTACGACTACGGCGCAGATGACTATATGACTAAGCCGTTTAGTCCTAAAGTTCTGCTGGCAAAAGCGAACGCCCTGTTGCGCCGCTCTTCCCCCGCTTCTGCCGGAGCGATCACCGCCGGAAAAATCATGCTCCAACCCAATGCCCACAAGGTTTATCTGGACGGTCTGGAAATCACCTTGACCCATAAGGAATATGAATTGCTTGCCTTTCTCATGTCAAATCCCGGACAAATCTTTAATCGGGAACAGCTCTTAAACCGTGTCTGGGGATATGACTTCGAGGGAACGACCCGAACTGTGGACACCCATATCAAAACCCTGCGTCAAAAGCTGGGGGACGAGAGCAAGCATATTGTCACACTGATCCGCTCCGGCTATAAATTTGAGGTGACAGTATGAAAGAATTATTTTCAGTCCGCACTGTTCGGAAAAAGGTTTTAATGCTCTCTAAACTGGCGGGAATTGCACTGATCTTCTCTTACATCCTGTCAACCGGCCTGCCTGTCAGTAAGGACGCCTCCCTTCTGATTTGGCTGGGATTTGTCTTGCTGTTGATTTTGGGCATCGACTTTTTTATGCAACGCTTTATCACAAAACCGATTGACAAGCTGAACGCCTCCGCAAAACGCTTGGCAAGGCTGGACTTTTCCGCACCCTGCAGCCTTGTTTCAGCCGATGAATTTGGGGAACTGTCCTCCAGCCTGAACATGATGGCTGAAAATCTCCAACAGACCCTTTCCCGTCTGGAGGACGCAAATACCCAGCTTGAAAGGGATGTGGAAAAGGAACGGCTTCTTCTGGCCGAGCGAAAAGAGTTGGTGGACAGTCTTTCCCATGAGATGAAAACCCCGCTGGGCATCATTCGAGCTTATGCCGAGGGCCTGCAAGACGAGACAGACGAAGTCCAACAGCGGAAATACGCCCAGGTGATCGTCTCCGAAGCGGAGCGCATGAACAACCTGATCGTGACCCTGCTGGATCTGTCGGCATTGGAAAGCGGCGCCGCAAGCCTGAATGTTACTCGCTTTGACTTTGTAGAATTGGTGGAAACGGTGGCAGGGCGGCTACTGATCGACTCCCCTGACGCCGATTTTGAACTGCAATATGAGCTGCCGGAGCAAAAGATTTTTGCGGAAACCGACCAGCGGCGGATGGAGCAGGTTTTAAGCAATCTAATCGTCAACGCCAAGAAAAATGTGTATCCCGGCGGTGTTCTGCGGCTGGAGCTGACAGTAGACGATGGGATGTTGCATTTTTCCATCTTCAATCAGGGCAGACCTATCCCGGAGAACGAGCTGCCAAAAATATGGACGAAATTCTATCGGGACAGCGGCGCGGAATACAGCGGTTCCGGGCTGGGGTTGTCCATCGTGGCGCAGATTCTGTCCATGCAAAATTTGCCCTATGGCGCAGAAAACCAAACAGACAGAGTCCGCTTTTATTTTTCCATCCCTGTCACAAAATAATTTCACACGAATCTCACAGCGGCCTCACACCAATTTCACACTGCATCCCTAAACTCTTCTTATAACAGACCTCCAAATCAAATTCAAGAAGAAATGGAGGCAACAAATAAGGAGGGTTTTTATGTTCTTAGGTTTAGCGTGGTACTGGTGGCTGGTAATCGTGGCGGTGCTGATCATCTCCATCCCCTTCAAGATCAAGTTTATGAAGTGGTGGAGCAAGCGCCAGCAGGAGCAGAAGAAGGGTCAGCGTGGAAAGTGGGGTGATGACGAATGATTGAGGTCAAGAATCTGACATTTTCTTACAGTAATGACAAACAGGCTCTCCACGGCCTGGATTTCACCGTGGAAGACGGGGAAATCTTCGGTTTTCTGGGACCGAACGGCTCTGGAAAGTCCACAACGCAGAAAATTCTGACCGGGATTTTGAAAGGTCACGGCGGTAAGGTCTCCCTGTTCGGGCAGGACATCTCCGCCGCCCACGGACAGGAATTTTTTCAGAAAATCGGTGTCCTCTTTGAGTTTCCCTATCTGTACGCCAATTTGAGCGCTATGGACAATGTGAACTATTTTGCTTCGTTCTACCCCAGGGAGCAGCGGCGGGACGTAGGGGAGCTGCTGGACACATTGGAGTTCAAGCCGGACTTTCTGAAAAAGCCGGTGTCCTCTTACTCCAAAGGAATGCGCCAGAGAGTAAGCATGGCGCGGGCGCTGGTGAGCAATCCACGGCTGCTGTTCCTGGATGAACCCACCAGCGGCCTTGACCCCTCCGGCGCAGTGCTGTTCCGCAAGATCATCGAGCAGGAGCGGAAAAAGGGAACGACGGTTTTCGTCACCACCCATAACATGGTGGACGCTGACCTACTATGTGACCGGGTGGCATTCATCTCCAATGGGAACCTGGTAGCCCTGGACACCCCCAAGCGTCTGAAGGAGAAAAACAGCAATCACCAGGTGGTCATCGACTATCTGTATCGGGGACAGCGGGAAACGAAAACCATTGAAGCTCCGGAGCTGGAGGCGGGCATCCCCTTTGACCATGACGAGATCATCAGCATCCACTCCCAGGAACCGACACTGGAAGATATGTTCATCCAGTACACGGGAAGGGGGTTGTCTTGATGGGAAAAGGTTTTTACACTCTGTTCAAAAAGGACTGCCGGATGCTGGCATCGGGGAAGTTCTTCCTGATGGCTATCGGTTTTCTGGCTCTCTATACAGCCTATGTGAACCTGGGCTATATCCGCTTCATGCAGATGGAACCCTACAATGTGTATCTGTATGACCCAGCGGAAACACAGACATCCAAATCCTCCCTGGTGCAGAACGTTCCCTCCATGGAGGCTATGGACACCGCCCTGCTGGCCGACGCCAACGGCGTGGGGCTGGACGCCAGCTCCGGGGATGTGCGGGTGGTGATTTACAAAGGGGCGGAACACATCGACCACCATCGGGCGGATTACGCCCTGTCCCTGCTGCAACCCTTGGCCAGCCATACCCCGGAGGTGCTTGGAACAAATACGCCGGAACAGAAAGCGAGGAAAGAGATTACCTGCGAGCTGCTGTTTTTTGAGCTGGCCGCTGTAGGATTTCTGGGGATTGCAGCCGTTATGTTCAAGGAAAAGGGCATGGGGGTCATTCGTGTCCACGCCATTCTCCCAGTGCGGAAGGACTTGTTCCTCCTGTCCAAGCTGGCGGTGTTCCTGCTCTCCGATCTAGTCTTTGCCGTACTGCTCACCCTGCTGAACGTGGGATTTGTGGATGGGGCGGCGGTGCTGCCTGTGATCCTGCTCCAGACAGCGATTTTGTCGCTGATGATGGCCCTGGTGGGATTGCTCTGCGCCTTGCTGCTGAAAGATTTCCGGCAATTTACACTGGCTTATCTGATAATTGCCATTTTTGTCGCAACACCTGTATTTTTGTCCGCCAATACATCGGTCAAGTTTGACTGGATCAACTGGCATCCGTTCTATCATGTCTACATGGGATTGAAAAATGCCTATTTTGGAACGGCTATTTCACCAGTCTATTATGCCGGTGCTGTCGGTATGATCGTGCTGCTGTTCCTGGTGGTGCGTCTCGCGTTTCATCGGGAAATCGGAAAGGAGGGGTGAGGCATGAAAGGATTAAAATATCAAATGAAAAGCGTTCTGCGGGATAAATTCTGCCTGATGACCTTCCTGCTCCCCATCCTGGTGGCTGTAGCTCTGAATTTCATGGGTTCTATTGATATGTCCAGCCTGGGAGAATTGCACTTTGGGGTACTGGAAAACGATCTGTCTCCGCAGACGATCACATGGCTGGAACGGTATGGGCCAGTAACGGCTTATGGGACACAGGAAGAACTGACCGACGCCATCAACGAACCGTCCACCAATGTTATCTGTGTGAGAGCAGATGGGGACAGCCTCAAAACCGCCATCAGCGGGGACGAGTTAGATATTTTTCAGCAGGCGGCGGTAACTCTGCCCGCCCTCTATGAGCGGAGGGAAGCGGCGGCTCAAGCAGAAATCCAGACATTAGAGCGCCCGGACATTCTGGAAAGCGTACAGGGCATCTTCATCCCCGCTATACTGATCGTCGCCATGTTCATGGGCTGCACATTCAACGCCATGAACATCATTTCCGAAAAAGAGGATGGTGTAGCTTTCGTCAATGAGATCCTGCCCATGACGCCCAGCCAGTATATTTTGCAGAAGGTGGTGGTGGGGTTCCTCTTTGGAAGCCTGTCCTCCATCGTGACCGCGTGTATCTGTTTCCGCTTGTCCTGGCAGAATTTTGGGCTTATGCTGGCGTTGATTGTGCTGTCGTCCTTTGTGGCGGCGTTGATTGGCTTGTTTATCGGAAGGTTTTCCGAGGGGTTGATGAGCGGAGTGGTTTATATCAAGATTGTCATGCTGCTGTTCCTGGCCATACCTCTTGTATGCGCTCTGATTGGGGTAAGCGGGCCGTTGACGGTCATCTGCAATATCGTTCCATCCCAGCCAGCCTTTGATGGTATTCTCGCCCTGTCCGCCGGAAGCATGGGGACGGCGGTGAAGGATGTCGGTATCCTGGCAATTCACTGTATCGCATGGTTTGGGCTATATGTTTTGCTCTCCGTTTCTGATTTTTGCTGTTTGCGTGTAGGACATTGACTTTTTCACTGTGTCGCTATAAAATTACACATATATTTCGTTGAGAGAAGGGCCAGCAGACAATGGAAAACAGGATACGCTATATAACCAGAGAAAAGGCCGGCGCAGAATACTCCGTGGACTGGTTTATTTCTGTACGGGATGGGAAAGAGCGTCACATGGAAAAAAGAGGGGACTTTTGAGAGCGGATGACGGGGATGAGCCAGAAGACGATGAAAAATAAGCGGTTCAAATACATAGTTAGATTGACGGCGTTCCTTCTGGTGACCTGTCTCTTTCAAAGCTGCTGTGACACTTTGTTTGTCGCAAGCCGGGAGGTCTACACCTCCCCCCAGGGGACAAATACCATTATCATTGAGTATGACCATGTATGCCGTCCGTATGTCTATCAAAAGACATGGTTTGGGAAACGGGAAATCTGGACCTATCCCAACAGCGGCTTTATGGAAACGGTATCTTTCAGCGTGGAATGGCTGTCGGAGGACAAATTCCGAATGACTTACAATGATAAGGATGATGAATTTGATGAGGAATATATCATTACAATACCAAAATAAACACCGTGGAGGGTTCACAGATGGAACAAAAGATTCTTGAGTTTATGCAGGAAAACGATATTGCTGTTTTTGCGGAGGCCGACCGGACGACCGGGGCCGTCCACATCGAAAAGCTGGGGAACCTGGAAAGCTGGGACCTGTTTCAGCAACTGGTGCTATATTCCGATACGGATACCTTGTGCGACAACACACGGAGTCAGTTCCCCTTCCAGGTCTTGGGGCAGGGAGATACCGGATGCCTGCTCTCCTGGCTGGACGATGGAAGGGCTGCCGCGCTGTTTTTTGACTGCAAACTGGCAGGGGCAGCATTTACGAAGTGGGTCAGAGAGCTGGATCAAAAGGTGCGCCAAATGTATAAGCCGGAGAATTAGGCGGCAGCGAATTGAGGGAATATCGCCTCATCTTTGGGAGGAACTGCCATGTTCAGGGAGGATATCAAAAGAACGATTGGTACTGTGTTGAAAGTAGGGTCTTTTCCGGACTGGAAGGTTGACTATAAAACAACGGATGAAATGGAGTGGAACATATATGGATTTTGGCTGAGTGATGAGCAAAGACTGTCTCAGGTGCTAAAATGATAAATTGACCTAAAGGAGGTGCCGCAATGAATCACAAAATAATGATTGTGGACGATGAACCGGATATAGTCTCTATGCTTGCCAGCTTTTTTACTGGAAAAGGCTATCAAACCCTGACAGCTCACAGCGGAGAAGAAACACTCAAGAAAATAGAGCAGGCTCCAGATATTATTCTGTTGGACATCAATATGCCGGACATGGATGGTCTGGAGGTCTGTGAGCTGATCCGGGATCGTGTCTCCTGTCCTATTCTCTTCCTGACAGCCCGGATTGAAGATGCCGATAAGGTGAAGGGTTTTTCTGTCGGTGGAGATGATTATATCCTGAAACCATTTTCATTGATGGAGCTGGAGGCAAGAGTCTGTGCCCATCTGCGGCGGGAGGCGCGGCACAAGGCGGATACCCGATTAAAGTTTGCCGGAGACCTTGCGATAGATTATACCCAGCGTCAGATGTTCTGTGGGAAAGAGGAAATTCCCGTGACGAAAAAAGAATTTGATATTGTGGAGCTACTGTCCCAAAATCCGGGACAGGTATTCGATAAGGAGCGGATCTACGAAAAAATCTGGGGCTATGACAGCGAAGGGGACAGCAGCGTTGTTGCGGAGCATATCCGCAGAATCCGGACAAAGATTGCCGCATACACAGACTGGCCTTATATCGAAACAGTTTGGGGGTGTGGTTATAAATGGAGCTGTTAAAACGACAATGGCATAATCTCTCATTACGAAAGGCTCTCGTTTTCTATATCGCCGCTGCCACTGTGCTGGCGCTGGTACTGTGCGCACTCACCGCGAAATTTTGTGACCTTATGGTCAAAGAGATCTATTTGGCCTACCCTGAAATAGAAGAGAAATACTACTTGACCAATGAGCAGGGAGAGCAGCTTGGCGATGGAAATTATATTGTAAAACACCCTGTACCATTATCTTCAGGGGATCAGCGGCTCGTGGATATCCTTCTGGTTTTACCAGTCATAACAACACCGCTTTATTCCGCCCTGTGCATCCTGGCGGCAGCGTTGCTGTTCTATCAGAATAAGCTGAAGCGACCTCTTGCGGAACTGTGTCTTGCGTCCGAAAAAATCTCCTGTAACGACTTGGACTTTACCGTTGCCTCCCATAGCAGCGATGAATTGGGGCAGCTTTGCGCCTCCTTTGAAACTATGCGGGCGGCCCTGTCCCAGAATTTCTCGGAGATGTGGCGTCAAATGGAGGAGCGCAAGCGGCTAAACGCCGCCTTTGCTCATGACCTTCGGACGCCGCTCACCATCCTCAAGGGATATAACGAGATGCTACAGGCCAGCGGGGATGAACAGACCCGGACCACCGCCATCACCATGCAGCGGCATATTTCTCGGTTGGAGAACTATGTGGACACCATGAGCCATCTGCGCCGACTGGAGGATACACAGCCCAACTATCGGAAGATGTCGCTGAAAGCTCTCGCAGCCTCTTTGTATGAGAGCGGGACGATTATCTGTGAGCGGGCAGAGAAACGTTTTTCCATGCAAAATCGGACAGCTTCGCCAGCTCTGTCATTGGATGGAGATCTGATTTCTCAGGTATACGGCAATTTGATGGCGAATGCCGTGCGGTACGCTGTCTCATCAATCGAACTTTGTTTGGAAGAAACACAGGAGGGATTACTGCTGTCCGTATCTGACGACGGGCCCGGTTTTGATAAAACAAGCATAAAAAAAGCAACAGATCCCTATTTTACCGGAGAGAAAGCAGATCACTTCGGTTTGGGGCTTTACACCAGCAAAATGCTCTGTGAGCATCATGGCGGCTGGCTACGGGTTGGGAATGCCCCTTCCGGGGCCAGGGTAAATGTTTTTTTCAAAAACAGTTTTTTCAAAAGTAGATAGAATATTGGAAATTGTCTTCTATACTCTCTATGTACCCCATAGAGAGTATTTTTATGCGCCTGGCGAGCTCACATTTTAACTGGTGAAAGTCCCGAATCCGCCCGTCAGTGGGAAGGATACAGCCGAACACCAAGGTTCTCGCCGTGAGGTTTAAGAGGGCTGAAGGAAGGTGCAGGCAAACCTCTGCCCCAACGCACAGAAACCATTTCTGTGGCTGGGAGTATTTTCTTCCGTAGAGTTTTCGCAAAACATCAGGTCTCATAGGCTTGATATGCACTTGGACAAATCTATTGCTGCTATTTTAATTTGCAATACATAATAAATGAAAGGTGGTTTTTGTATGACAACAGTACCGATTTTGCAAACAGTTGATCTGAAAAAGTATTATCAGCAGGGAGAGCATATCACGAAAGCCCTTGACGGGGTAAACCTCTCTGTGAGCGCTGGGGAGTTTGTGGCGATTGTCGGAACCTCCGGCTCCGGCAAATCCACCCTGCTCCACATGATGGGCGGCCTGGATACGCCTACTTCCGGGGACATCATCGTGGGCGGGAAACGTCTCTCAGGAAAGAGCGAAGAGCAAATGGCGGTGTTCCGCCGCCGTCACATCGGCTTTGTGTTCCAGAATTACAATTTGGTGCCAATCCTGAATGTGTATGAGAACATCGTCCTGCCTGTGCAACTGGACAAGAGAAAAGCGGACAAGGGGTTTTTAGAGGAAATAGTCCACTCCCTGGGACTCCAGGACAAGCTCCAGTACCTTCCCAACAACCTCTCTGGCGGCCAGCAGCAGAGAGTCTCCATTGCCCGTGCCCTGCTCACGAAGCCGGAGATCATCCTGGCCGATGAGCCGACTGGGAACCTGGACAGCAGAACCAGTGAAGATGTGCTTGAGCTGCTGAAAAACACCAGTGCCAAGTTTCAGCAGACTATCATCATGATCACCCATAATGATGCCATTGCGCAGACGGCGGATCGGATCATACGCATTGAAGATGGGAGGGTCAGACAATGAACCAGGGAAAGAGATTGAGTAGCCAACAAACCGCAGTTCAGGTCATTAGCCAGCGTTCCTTTTGGGCCAGCCGCACCTCCAACCGACTGATTGCCATCGCAGCTATCATCGTGGTAATCCTGATTACAGCCACTTGCAGTATCTTTTTTAATCTGCAAAGTTTTTCTGCATTGCAGAATCTGAAAAGCTATGGGACGACCACAGATGTGATTTTCTCCAGTCCCACCGCTGAACAACTGGTCCAACTGGAGGAAAGTGATTTAGTGCGAAAGCCGCTGTACGTCTCCTACAAGCTGGGTCGGCTGATTGGGAATACCGGGCAGTCTGGTCTCAGCATCGACCTGTATGCAGTTGACCATTGGAATACCTGGAGCAGTCAACTGGTCGAAAATTTGCAGGGTCATTACCCTATAGAGGCCAACGAGGTCATGATGTCTACCTGGCTGCTGAAACGATTTGGGGTCGAACCGGTGATTGGTACGGAAATCACATTGTCCGTAGGCTGGGATGACTGTGATGCGGTGCAGGAGGAGACATTTTATCTTTCCGGCCTCTACACGGATACCTCCTACATCAACACGGCAGCCAAACAGCAGATTTTTCTGTCCACCGCAACGCTGTCACAGCACAATTTGTCGGCGGCGATAGCCGGGTTCACCTTTTCTTCCGGCAGCGTTCAAAAGAACCTGAACCGAATCACAGAACAGCTCGGCCTGACGGAGCAGCAATCGGTCACAGTTCTGTCCGGGCGGCAGATGTCCCTTCGGGATATGATACTGACCCTGGTGGTCATCCTGTTTTTTATGGTGGACGGCTTTTTGATCATCTACAACAGTAACTCCATTTCCGTCACCAAGGAGATCCAGTTTTACGGGCTGCTGAAAACCATCGGAATTTCTCCCGGACAGCTAAAACGGGTCATCTACTACCGAATGGGCCGGGTTTTGCTGCTGGCGCTTCCCGCTGGTCTGCTATTGGGGTGCGCTGTGACACAATGGATCGTCCCGCTGCTGCTGGGCGACTTGCTGGAGGGCTTTTCCCAGGTAGATTTTCATTGGACAATCCCCATTGTATCTGCCCTGTTCTCCTGCGGTATGATTTTTGTCAGCTTCGCCATGACCGCCCAAAAAGTCCGCGCCATTTCTCCCATGGCTGCGCTGCGGTACACCGAGGAAGGCTTCAAGCGAAAAACCAGCCGCTCCACTGATCACGCCACGCTGCCCTGGATGGGACTGAAGAACGTTTTCCGGCATCCTGTCAAGGCGTTCTTTGTGATTGGGACCTTCTTTTTGAGCGGCGTGACATTTCTGCTGTGCATGACGGTACTGAACGGCTTGTCGGTAGAGGAATACGTCAACTTCAACACGGCCCATGACATCGCTCTCTATAACCACATGAGCCGGGCGTCCTTCTCGCCCCAGGAGGAGCAGTCCTTTACAGTGGAGATCATGACCCAGCTCCAGCAGATGGAGGGCGTGGAAGCCTTTATCGTCACAAAAGTCGTTCCCATCTATGAGCAGTATTCCGAAGAAGTATACGGCGACTGGTATCAGATTAAGCGCGATTTTGAGAAGTCAAGCGGTATGGAGCCGACAGACCCACAGGTTTGGATCGACAGTCCCAGTGCGGTGTTCTGGAGCCTGCTGGTGGGTGTGGACAGCGATGTGATTGTCGCCTATAATCAATCGGCGGAGTCACCCATAGATATTGATGCCTTTGAACATGGGGAATTTCTGCTGACCACAAACATGAACGGAAACGGACTGCACCAAGGAGACATGATGACCTTTTTCGTCATGGACACGGATCAGGAGTTTCAACTGCCCATAGGGGGACAGATACCGCTGGAGCGGGACGGCATGAACGGCGGCGCGGCCCCTTGGCTGGTGGTTTCCAACAAGGTCATCGACCAGTACAGACCAGATGCCGTCATCTACTCTATCAAGGTTGACAGCGCCCCGGCCTATGAGCAGAGCATTTTGGAACGGGTGAAGTCATTGACGGAGCATATCCCCGCCATTTCCAGGACATCCAAAATTGAACTGGCGGAATCGCTGGCCGAGGCAAAAAGCTCCCTGTCGAGGCTGTCCGTATTCCTCACCATTGTGCTGTTCTCCATCGGCATTCTAAACTTTATCAACACTATGAGTGCCAACATTCTGAACCGGCAAAAAGAATTTGCCGCCATGGAATCGGTAGGCGCAACCAGGCGGCAGGTGCGGCGGATGATTGTCTGGGAGGGTTTCTGGTATTTTGTGTCAACGATGTTTTTGTCGCTGACCGTTGGCTCCGTTGCCGATGTTCTCCTGTTCGCCGCGATTCAAAGTTCACTGGGGTTTGGCGCGTTCCATTATCCGGCTGTACCCTTCGCGCTGTATATGCTGCTGACTCTGGCCCTCTGCAGTGCAATTCCTGCGGTAATTTTCCAGAATACAGGAAACAGCAGTATCGTCCAAAGGCTGCGTGAAAACTGAATTTGCCAGCTATTTAGGAAAATGTCAGTCCTCGAATCTATCTCAAGGTCATCTCAAGGCTTCCGCAAAGAAAGCTCAAGGATGGCGTTGTATAATCAACTTAAAAAGGAGTGTAAAAGAGCTTGCGGAGGCGGGAAGGAGAAGATGGGGCAGTGAATACCGGAGCATCTCATGGTACTTAAGCAGGAATTTTTTGGAAGCCTTTGTGAACACCTGATACTTTTTCCAGACAAGGTTCATACTGGCTTCCAGCCGTGGCTCAAGGGGGCGGAAACAGAGGCTGCTCTCTCCGGAGACATTGATGATCTTGTCAAGGTAGATGGCATATCCTAAGCCTTCGTCCACCATGAGGGAGCCATTGAATAGAAGGTTATAGGTTGCCGCAATAGGCAGTCCCTGAAATGCTCTGTTCTCTCGTGTCTTGATTGTCAGGCAGCTTACAAAATACCATAATCATATGTCCTTTTTGAAAACTAGTACATTGAAAAATAAATAACTCGTAGTTTAAAAAGTGTGTTATAATATCATTACAGTGCGAGCTGCGAAATCAGCATAGCTGATTTCTCCTAGCGAGTGGAAGAAATTCTACAAGCTTTGGTAAGCTGATAACAATACAGTAGGAAAATTCTATCAGGTAAGGTCTAACCAACCGCCTGTACCGAGTCCTTGGAACCGAAGCGGCAACGTCAGGTTTAAGCGTAGGACAGGGAGCAACAGAGCCGAAACGAAAGTGAAGTGATTGAGCTGGGAAATAATTATGAGGTTGGAAGTGGTCGATGTGTTTGCTTACACAGCAGACAATACTGTTATAGCCGAAATGGTGAGGATATAACAGCGTCCCCCAGTCTGAGAGCTTGGCGAGGTTGATGATAAGTATGTTATCGGAACAGCTGAGGTCCTGTCATTTCCCTAAAAGTGGGTATGGAAACCAAAACAAAGAAATGCGTCAGGAATTCAAACGAATGGCAGGAAGTCCGACACAGCCATAGTATCGAAGAAGTCTGTGAAAGCAGATGGAGAAAAGGGCTGTGCACTTTATAGCTTAGAGTGAAAAGCCGTATGCGTTAATAGCGCACGTACGGTTTTGAGTAGGGATATGGGGAGTAATCCCCATATCTACTAAAGAAGTCAGAAGGGAGTGTAATGATATGGCAAATCATACGTATTGTATAGAACTTATTGAGGGCGACCATGATTATCTGCTGTCTCTTTCTAAAAACAGAACTATCCAGGCGCAGATCGTGGAACGTGCAAAAATCCTCCTGCAAAAAGAAGCCGGTAAATCAGATAAGTCTGTTGCAGAAGGACTCTGCATAGATGTCAGCACTGTCCGCCTGTGTGTGCATAAATACCTTGAGGGAGGCACAGACCTGGCATTGTATGACAGGCAGCGCAAAGGGCGTCCGGCTGAAATATCCCCGGCGGCTGTTGCGTGGATTATCAATCTTGCCAGCCAGCGTCCGGCTGACCTTGGGTATTCCCAGGAATTGTGGACGCTGGCAAAGCTCCATAAGCATATACAGGATTATGCCGCTGAAGCGGGGTTCCCTCGTCTTACAACAATTTCAAAGACACGGATTCAGCAGATTCTTAAGGAACAGGAAATCAAACCTTTTAAGATAAAATAAGATTTTTTATCCCAGATCAGCAGAAAATGCAAAGAAATCATGTTTATTTTGTTGTATGATAATCAGAGGGAGCGATGGGGCGGCACCGGTTATGTCCGGGCGGCTTTCTGACAAATGCTCCCGCTGGCGGGAAAGGAGAGGTTATGGACTGGTTGAATGGAATGAACCGCGTTATGGGGTATATCGAAGATCATCTGACCGAGCGGCTGAACCTGGAATCACTGGCTCGTATGGTAGGATGCTCCGTCTATGAATTTTCAAGAATATTTTCTTTCCTGACGGGAATGTCCGTCTCAGAATACATCCGACGCAGACGTCTGTCGCAGGCTGTGTTTGATATTCAGGGAGGTCAGGGAAAGATCGTGGATATCGCTTTGAAATACGGATACGAATCGCCGGCGTCCTTTACCAGAGCTTTTAAAGAACTGCACGGTACAACGCCGTTATCCGCCCGCGGAACGGGAATCTCCCTGAAGACATATCCGCCAATGTCCTTTTCCCTCACAATGAAAGGAGCCGAAAGTCTAAAATTCCGGATTGAAAAAAGAGAGTCTTTTCAGATCGCGGGTCTGGCTGGTTATGATGAAGAGTGCGGGGCAGGCGACAGCCTGACACCTCTGTGGCGCACTTTTTTGGAGAAATACGATTCTGCTTTCTGGAACGGCGGGGGCGCGGACAGTTATTATACCGCACCCCTCTGGCAGGTGGGTGCCTATTGGTTCGAGTCGCTTAACGGAAGGACAAGAACCCTGATCGGGGCGGAATATAAGGGAAGGAAACCGCACGGGACGACGGTGGAGACCATTCCCACAGCTGTTTGGGCCGTTTTCTCCATTACATCTCCCACGGGTATCGAATACGTGCCTGCCGCTTATACCAAGATCATGACAGAATGGTTTCCCGCAAGTCAGTATAAGCGGGACGAGGGGATACCAAATCTTGAAGTGTTCCCGAAAGGCAATTCCCAGGCGGAAGGCTACACATGGGAAATCTGGATGCCGGTAAGACCATGTTGAACAGGAAAGAGAGGCAGAGCCGGAAAAGAAACCGTCGGATATTGACATGAAACACATACAGGAGGTACACAAATGAACGGGAAAATCTATCAGCCCTATCTGGAAACCAGTGTTTATACGTATTCGGGAGCGTACAGGGAATACCTGGCGTCTCTGCGGGGAGATATTCCATCCCTGGGCAGGCTGGTCTGCGATCAGCTTACTCATCCGACTTTGTTTTACACACCGCCCTCCCCTTATCTGGAGGACACTTATTTTGGGAAATTCTCGTCCTACCCCAGGGAGCGCTTTCTGGATGAGGACGAGCTGTTTGTCACCGCCGCGGCCATGATGGCGGAAATTTTCCGTCTGGACGAAAGGGGGTTTGTCACAGGCAAGGATGTGACGAAAAGGATCACTGTATCCTGCCGCCATGCTTCCGTGTTATTCAGCGCGGTTCTGAAAGCCAGGGGAATTCCCTGCCGTTCAAGGGCAGGCTTTGTGGACTTCGGGAACGACGGCGCCGGTTACACGGAGCATTGGGTGAACGAGTACTGGAGCTTTGCGGAAAACAGATGGATTCTGGCGGATGTGGACGGATACTACGAATATGAACGACGATTCGGTTACAGTCAGTTTGACCTGCCGCGGCACAAATTCCTCACCGCCTCGGAAGTCTGGCTCGGTCTCAGAGACAAAACGCTGAATAAGAAAATAGAGTTGTATGCTGTCGGACAGGATATTTTGGAAGGAGTCTGCGGGTATCTGTTCATGGATTTTCACTCGCTGATGAACAATGAAATATTCTATTCCCATCAGCCGAAATACCTCCGCCGCAGATTTCACCTGCTTAGCCGGGAGGAACTGACGGAGCTGGATGAGCTTGCTCTCCTGATACAGCGGGATCCGGACGCTGTCATTCATAAAAAGCAGGAGCTCATGCGCCTTCATGAGAAGTTCTTTCTCCTGACAAACAGCAATATGAATGAGCTCTGTGATTTTTATGAAGCTTAGAGCGTGTTTGAAAATTATTATCGTGTCACAGACAAAAATACCCCCTGCTATGCAGGGGGAGGTCAAATCTTTAGATAAAAGAAACTCCTGTGTTAGTATAAAAGTAGGTCTGCAAACCACAAAAATACAACACAGGAGGTGCCCAAGATGGACACAACAAATAGTTTAGCCCATACAAAATGGGAATGCAAGTACCACATAGTTTTTGCACCAAAGTATCGTAAACAGATGATATATCTTCCCACAGGACATTACGAAACCTGATAAACGAAGCTACGCATCGTGGAAAAAATGAGGGAAGCAAAATCACATAAAACATTATAACACAAAATATACGGGAATTGGTAAACTGATTGAAATGCTTTCAAAAACAAGGAGAGATAAAAGATGAATATGATTTACGCAACATACAATATCCGCCATAACAGCATTGACGTATACA
>CAMWLE010000036.1 GCA_947175015.1 uncultured bacterium | reverse complement strand
CGGAAGCGGAGACGGAAGTGGAGGCGAAATCGGAAGTGAAACACTGGAACTGGAATTTAAGGAGCCGGGGGTGGTGACGAAGGTTTATACCGAGGGAACATTTACTAACACAGTGCGTGGCAAGGATGGCACAGATTTGAGCGGTGTAACAATACAATACATTATTGATAACACGGAGATAGCAAGTATAGATTCAAATACAGGACAAGTAACATTTCTGAAAGCTGGTACAGTGAATATAATTGCAGAAGCCACAAAACAAATTCCAAGCGGAGGAGAAACAACGGGAGGCGAACCAAGCGAAGGAGAAACAACGGGAGGCGAACCAAGCGAAGGAGAAACAACGGGAGGCGAACCAAGCGGAGAAGAATCAACCAATGGGGAACTAATCGGTGGAGAAACACCTGAAGGAGAAACAAGCGAAGGAACAACAACAGAAGATACAACGGATAAGGATACGACTACTGGCGAAGACAAAATAACCACAAGTATTTCGTATACACTTGTAATTGAGAAGGCGCCCCAGACTATCGCTTTTGAAAACCCTAGCCAGGATTTTTCAATTCTGTATGGACAAGCCTTTTCTAATCCGGCTATGGAAGTGGAAGATACAACAGCTTGTGACGGTAATGGATACGGAAGCGGCAAGATTGTTTATCGGATTGTGACCGGAGATGAGATTGCTTCTGTTGATGATGCCGGAACCCTGACTTTTCAGGATAAAATGACAGGTACGGTGACAGTGGAAGCGGTCAAAGAGGAAGATGATTGTTATCTGCCGTCAGACCCAATACAATATACAGTCACTGTTGCATTTGAGGAAACACCGGCAACGCCCTATACATTATCAGGAAACCAGGTACAGGGTACGGAATTTTCTGAATGGTATTCCGGCCAGGTTACGATTTGTCCTCCTGATGGATATTTGATAAATGATAATAACAGCTTGACAGATACGGCAGATAAGGGATGGCGCAACAGTATTGTGTTGGAAGAAGAGGGCATATATGGGAATGAGGTAATTTATTTAAAGAATAAAGCAACCGGCGGAATGACCGATGCCATCCAGGTGGAAGAAATCAGAATAGATAAAACAGCTCCTGTTAACGTAAGTATCAGTTATGATAAACCTCTGATGGAAAGGGTAAAAGAGCGGATAACCTTTGGGTTTTATAAGGCAAAACTGGAGATAACATTAAAGGCACAGGATGAGGTATCCGGCGTCAACTCCTTTACCTATTGGCTGAATGGTTCTGCTGACGGACAGGGAACTGTTGTGAAGGCCCAAAAGGGAGAAGATGGCTTTTATTATGCAACATTTATTATTGAACCGCAGTTTAAGGGAAGAGTTATTTTTACCGCAACGGATGGCGCCGGAAATCAGGCAGGAAATATCACAAGTGATGGTATTGTGATAGACGATAAACCGTCTAAATTGTTTGTGGACTATAAAGGTCAGTATGTGAAAGCGTCATCAGCAGATGTCCCGTGGGTTCCTCTGACTGACTACAAGGAAGGAGACAGAACAGATGTAAACCTGTACTATGCAGACAGCCTGGTGCTTGATTTTACCATAGAGGAAGAGAACTTTTTTGAGGAAGATGTGGCAATAGAAATTGTGGTGAATGGAGAAGGTCATAAAGAAAGTTTAACATGGACACAAAATGCGGAGGGGAACTATAACGCAAGCCTGGAATTGAAGGATGAGGGTACATATGTGGTGTCCATGAGTTATGAGGACCGTTCTCAAAACGGAAAGGCAGAATATACTTCCGAGAGTATTATCATAGATAGAACGTCTCCTGTGCTGAATGTAGGTTATAACGACTCGTTTGTGAGTGCTTCATCGGTGGACGCTCCCGGCGAATGGCTGGATCATTATACAGTACAGACCAGAACGGATGTCAACCTGTACTATGCCGATACCCTGGTACTTGACTTTACCATAGAGGAGCAGAATTTTTATCAGGAAGACGTAGAGGTAGAGGTGAATGGAGAGGTTTGTGTGCTGGAGTGGGTATCAAAGGAGGCGGGAAGCCAAAAGTATGCCACAGCAAGTCTGGAACTGAAGGAGGAAGGCGAATATGTAGTAACGTTGCGCTATGAGGACCCCTCTCAAAACGGAACAGTGGAATATACCTCTGAGCATATTATCATAGATACTACGCGGCCTGAGCTAAAGGCGGAATATGGAAACAGTTATGTGAAAGCAGCATCAGTGGAGGCTCCTGGCGTTCCTCTGCCAAACTACGAGGATGGCTCTCAAACAGATGTAAATCTGTACTACACGGATGGACTGATTCTGGGCTTTGCCATAGAGGAAGTAAATTTTTTTGCGAAAGATGTATGGGTAGAAGTGAATGGAGAGGCCCGTACCCTGACATGGACAAAAACAGCAGATGGAAGCCCGGTTTATACTGCGGATCTGGAACTGAAGGACGAAGGCGCATATGTGGTGACGTTATGTTATCAGGACCCTTCCGGATACGAAGCGGTGAAATACACTTCCGAACATATCATTGTTGACAAGGATACGCCTGTTATACAGGTGACATATGATGCGACAGCACCGGTGACAGGAACATCGGATATTTACAATCAAACACGCACCGCCACCATTGAAATAACGGATAGGAATATTTATCCCAATGATGGTGCTGCTGTAATTGAAATAACCGCACAGGATGCCACAGGCGCCAAGGTGGATTTTCAGCCGGATTACAGGTTCGTCAGAGAGCCGAAAGACCCGAATGTCCCTGACAGTCCTGACAAATGGAAAGCTGTTATTTCCTATGATGTGTCAGCAAATTATACATTTGCGATTACTGTAGAGGACATGGCGGGACGTAAGACATCTTATGGTATGGACAGTTTTACGGTGGATATGACGAAACCGGACGCAAGTAAATTCAGCATCAGCTACAGTGAAGATTATCAAAACTGGTTTGAAAAGATTCTTGGAACCGTCAGTTTTGGCTACTATCGTCCTTCAGTAACAATTACTTTCACGGCAGAGGACGAAACCACTTCCATTGTGGGAATGAATTGGGTTTACACGAGGCGAAATGAAGAGAGTAATGCGGAGCCGGAGACTGAGACGGGAACAATCACTGAGAAACAGATCAGGCGGGTCGGCAATCAGGCAGTAGCCGAAATTACGTTGACGGCGGATGCGGCAGCGCAGTACCGGGGAAATATTGCTTTTCAGGCAATTGATAAAGCAGGAAACGAAAGCTATTGGAGAACAGATCAAGAGAATGTGATTGTAGTGGATACGATTACTCCCACAAGAACTGCGCGTTATAGTCCGGCAAAACAGGTGACAGAGAAGGCTTCCGGAAATACCACAGAGAATCTCAATGAGATAGGGAGTCTCATGGAAGGAATCGGGGCGATTTTGTATTATGATAATGCCATGAGCCTGACGCTTGAAGTGGTGGAAGCGAATTTTTATGCGGAAGATGTGAAGGTGTATGTGTACAGGGATGGGCGACTGCTTGAAAATGGTGACGGCTATCACTATGAAGCAGGGAGCAATTGGGTGACTTCAGAGCAGAATCGGAACGAACATAAGATGACTTTGCAGTTGGGGACAGGAAATGTGGATGGCAGCAGAGATGGGGATTATGTGGTTGTAGTGTCCTACAGTGACCGTTCCGGAAATGAGATGCCGGTATATACTTCGGAGCAGATCACAATTGATACCCGGAAACCTGTGCTTAACCTTGCATTTCCGGATAATGCCGTAATCAGGGATGGAATTGTCTATGTAAATGAAAATCCTTCTCTGGAGGTGATTGTGTCAGAACATAATTTCCGGGCCGCTGAGGTGTCTGTCACCGTGACGGCAAAGGATGCCTATGGAAATGAAATATCTGTCGCGGCAGGGAAAGATGCCAATGGAGAAGACGTGACATATGCACAATATTTCAGTGATGCCGCAAATTGGACAAGTGTCGGCGATGAACACAGGGCCCGTGTTTTGCTTACGGAAGATGCCGGTTATGAATTTGTTGTTTCCTATTATGATCTGGCGATGCAGAATGCGGAAGAACCTGTCAGGTGCGTTATCATGGTGGACAGAAAGGCATCCACATGGGAAGATATTCCCTATGACAAGGCGTATACCGGAAATCTTGCCAGGATGGTGGATGGCCTGAATCAACAGATAGAGCATGTGGAAGATGCAAATCAAGATACTCGTTTTATCTTCCAGGGAAAAGTGACACTTGCCATAGGATTGATAGAGGATAACTTTTTCCCGAAGGATGTGGAGATTGCGGTGGAAAGGGATGGTGTGTTGTTGGAATCCGGCACAGAATACCATTATGATCCCCAGGACTGGACGGTTGACAGTGGGGACAGTACACACCATATCTTGCATCTGGTGCTTGGAGAAGAAAATACAAATCACTCCGCAGACGGAGATTATCGGGTGAAATTGTCTTATACTGATACATCCGGCAATGTGTCAAAACAATATGTGTCCAATGTGCTGACCATAGATACAACGGCACCGGTGATTTCTGTGGAGTATGACAACAATGAGCCTCATCAGGAGGCATTTTACGAAAGTACCCGTACTGCGGTGATAACTGTAACGGATAGAAATATCAGAACAGATGAAATAGATATCCGTATCCTGGGAGCAGATACATGGGGAAATGCACTGGAAAATGTGTCGGCAAAAATCGAAAATTGGGTTCCGGGGGAGGAGAAAGATTCCTGGAAAAATACCATTACATATGACATGAGTGCAAATTATGACATAGAGATCATGTGTCCTGATATGGCGGGAAATCAAAGTCTGTTTACGGATGGATTTACCATAGACAAAGAACTTCCCGGTCTGCGGTATGAGTATTCCAGTTCTCTGATGGAAACGGCTCTGAACTTCATCACGTTTGGATACTATCAGCCGGATGTGACTGTGACGGCCTATGCACAGGATGATATAGCAGGTGTGGACTATCTGATATGGGGTTATGAGAAAGAAGCGGGGAGCAGTTCCGTCAATGCGGAGAACAGAGGAGGAACCATTGACCGGAGTGATTTTACTTTTGAAACAACGGCGTATGGTGTAGAGGCAAGGGCGTCCTTTAAGCTGACTGCCAATGAGGCAGAACAATACAGGGGAAGCATTGCTTTTGAAGTGGCGGACAGAGCAGGCAATATCAAAAGGGAGACAGACGGGGGCAAAATCATTGTAGTGGATACCATTTCCCCCACCCGGACAGTCTCTTACAGTCCTGCGGTACAAATTGCTGACAGACAAACCGGCACGATTATAACAGACTATACTTACGAAGAGGGAGCGGATACCATACTGTATTATGACGGTCCCATGGAGGTTGCATTTCAGATCAGGGAAGCGAATTTTTATGCGGAGGATGTGATATGCAAAGTGAATGATGAAGTAGTTCCGGTATCCAATTGGGTCAACAATGGCGATAATTGGTCAGGCAGTCTCTCCTTATATGAGGATGGTGATTATATTATCACCATGGAGTATACGGATCGTTCCGGGAATGGGATGGCAGCCTATACTTCCAGTCAGATTACGATTGATACCATTGCCCCTCGGATTGAAACGAGTTGGGCTACGGAAAGACTGATACAGACGAAGGAAAATATCAATTACAGTCAGGAGGATATGTCAGTAACGATTGTAATTAATGAGCGTAATTTCAGAGCGCAGGATGTTGAGGCGGTGGTTACGGCAGTGGATGCCGCCGGACTGGATGTTTCGATTGATGATTATACAGGTTACCTGAGGAATGCGCAGAACTGGACAACAGATGGAAATCTGCACACGGCGGTTTTGGATTTTCCCATGGATGCCAATTATACTTTTACGATTCAATTTCGGGATCTGGTCTTCCATTCCGCGGAGGAGTATGAGCCTTATGCTTTTACAGTGGATAAAACGCCGCCGAAGGACATGACAATTGATTATAGTGTACCGATCATGGAAAGTATTTTAAATGCTATTACCTTTGGTTTCTATAATGCACACACTACCGTGACCATAACGGCTGTGGATGACACATCCGGGGTAGATCATTTTGTGTATAGTTTTCTTCGGGCAGATGACGTATCCAATGTAAACACGGAATTAATCAATGCTCAAATTGAGGAAAGCGATATTATTTATAGCGAAGGAAGGAAAATAGCAACGGCCACTTTCCGGATTCCCAATTCCGAGTTGGGTGAAAGCACACAGTTTAATGGTACGGTGGAATTCTCTGCCATTGACAGGACACAGTTGGAAACAAAGTTAGTGGACGGGAAACGGATTGTTGTGGATACTATTGCGCCGGCGGCAGAAGTGCAGTACAATGAGCCGGTCAGCATGGATGGCGATACCTCATACTATGCCGGGACAATTGAAGGTGTTATCAATGTGACGGAAGCGAATTTCTATGCGGAGGATGTGAATCTGTTTGTCTCAAAAGACGGCGGGGCATTGGAAGCCCTGACCCCTACATGGACGCTGCTGGGAATGGACAGGAATGCCGGGGCGTTTACCCTGACCGGAGATGGCGAATATATTGTTTCGGCTGTCTATACGGACCGTTCTACAAATCAAATGATTGAGTATCAGTCAGATTTGCTGGTGATTGATACGGAAGAACCGCAGATTACAGTAAGCGGAATCAGAAACCGATCGGCGAATCGTGAGGAAGCCATCGGGTTTGTGGTGACTGTGAGGGATGAGAACCTTGATCCAGCTTCCTGCCGCCCGAAGCTGATGGCTGAAGTATGTGATGATGAAAATGGCGGTACCGTGTTCCGTGAGATGGATATGCTGAGTGTAGGGGTGACCAATACGGTTCATAATGGCGGCGAATATGTCTATACCTATGTAGTGGAGAATCTGGACAGAGACGGCATATACACGCTTTCCTGTGAGGCGGCGGACAGGGCCGGACATAGTGTAACAGAGGTAACCGTGGAAAGTTCCCGAAACGGAAGAACGGGGCAGGATGCAGAGCAGATGACGGAACAGGTGATGTTTTCCGTGAACAGGAACGGTTCTACCTATCGTCTGAGTCAGGAAAGCAGGGATATGATTGGTACTTTTGCAAAAGCACCCATAGATATTGTGGTGACGGAGATCAACCCTGATATTTTGAATGTGATCAGGATTACGTTGTTCCGGGACGAGAAAACACTAATACTGCAGGAAGGAACGGATTATCGTATTGACAGAACCGGCGGCGACGGGGAATGGAACTCTTATGTTTATACCATATTTGCCGAAAATTTCGAGAATGACGGGATTTACCGTATTTCCGTATATTCGGAAGATGAGGCGGAGAATGTGGCGGAAAATACGCTGGATAATAAGAATCTGGAGATTTCGTTCGGTATAGATAAGACATTGCCGAATCTGATTGTCACCAATTTAGAGAGCGGGCGGACGTATAATGAGGATAGTCATACTGTCAATATGCAGGCGGAAGATAATATGAAACTTGTCTCTGTGGAGGTATGGCTGGATGGTGAATCATACATATCCTGGGGAGAAGATGAAATCCTCAGAAAGACGATGGAATATGAGAATTATAGTTTTGTGGTTTCCGGTGAAAGCACCAGAGCACATGATGTAACAGTGGCGCTGACGGATGCGGCAGGCAACAGGTTGGTGGAGGAAATCAATGATTTCTACGTAACAACCAATTTCTGGCTGATTTTATGGAGACAAATTCTTGAGAACAAACCTCTGCTTTTCGGTACCATGGCAGGAGTCACAGGCGTTGTTGCAATTCCGGCAGGTATTGTGACACTGCGTAGGAGACGGAAACTCAAAAGCAATGCAGGTGCGTGAAGAACAAAAGCAGGCGTCAGAGCCGGATAAGACATAACAGTTGAGTGGAAAACAAAAATGAATACATGGGTGGGACAATCTGCAGGATTGTCCCATTTGTATAAACAGGGATTTTTGGATTAGGGGCAGTGCCGAGAGAAAGGGGATGCAGGTGAAAACAAGGACAATTTGTAAAGACAGGAAGGAGCAGGGGGTAAGGAGATGTTTTCTTGTTATGCTGGCAGGAATGGTTTTGGTCATTATACTGTTGTATTTTGCAGACGGAATCAGTGGCAATGATTATTGGTGGCATGTGAAGACGGGGGAGTGGATTGTAAATCATGGAAGGGTACCGGAAACGGATCTCTATTCCTGGGTCGGAACAGAGGAAAAGATTGCATGGACGCCTCATGAATGGCTGTCGGAGGTTTGTTTCTATGGGATACGCCAGATGGCAGGAGATGAGGGGGTGTATGTGTTTTGTGTGGCAGGAGCTATACTGCTGAATTTCATTCTGCTGAGGGCTAACAGGGAGAGGCTTTTACACAACTGTATCTTTACCCTGTTCTTTTATGCTTTTTTTGCTGCGGTGTCCGGAAATTTCTGTTATGGCAGGCCGCATTTCTTTACTTTTTTTCTGCTGTTTGCGGAATTGCATTGTCTGTATGCTTATCTGGAGCATCCTGGAAGTAATGGATTATACCAGCTTCCTGTTATAGGATTTCTTTGGGGAAATCTGCATGCAGGTTCCGCGCCGCTTTCTTATCTGCTTCCGATACTGCTGCTGATAAGCGGTATCTGGGATATTTGCCTGGGGCGGCTATATTCCTGTAAGTTTGGGAAGAAAGAATTGAGGAAACTGGTTTTGGTTATTTTGCTGACCATGGTATCTATCTGCATCAATCCGCTTGGATTGAAAGCACTTACTTATCCTTATACACAGATAGGACAGGAGCTTCAGATGAGGGTAATTTCCGAGTGGGGGGCTCCGGACATTAAGCAGACGGGGCAGTTGGTGATATATTTTATCCCTGTGTTCCTTACCATCATGGGAGTTGTGCTGACGGAGAAGAGAATCAGAGTGTATGATATGCTGATTATGGGGCTGTTTGGGTATTTGTTTCTGCGCAGCCAGAGATTTATTATGTTTTATTATATCAGTGCGGCATTTTGGGCGTTCCGCTATACCCTGCCCGTGAAAATCAAAGAAAAAATCGGCAGACCGGGGAAAATTTTGGTGGTTGTCTGCTTGGGAGGAATTCTGGCAGCAGTCTGTGTGGGTATTGTGTCAGTGGGAAAACAATGCACATCAGGGCAATGTATCTCCATGGAGTTGCCGGAAGAAATGGTGGAATTGATAAAACAGGAAAAACCGGAACGGCTTTTTAATGATTATGATTATGGCGGGGAACTGATTTTTCATGACATTGCGGTATTTTTTGACGGCAGGGCGGATGTGTATTCGGAAGGGGCTATGCTTAGTGATGGAGTGAGTCTGCTTTTTCTCCAACAGATGGACCAGAAGAAAGAGGATAACAGCAGCGCTGTCATAGAGCTATTGGAATATTATGGCTTTGACGGCATTCTGGTTCGGGAAAGCAGACCATTGTATGGATTTCTGTGCAATTGCCAGGAAAAATATGAATTGCTGTTTGAAACCGGCGGAGCGGCGTATTTCAAATTGATTCAGGAGGAGCAGTCAGCCGAATCGGTTTGAAAAAGACGGTGGAGTGAAACGGTGCGGTATATGATAGAGTGGCTGAGCCGTATGGTATGGTAGAGGATAAGGTGCGGAAGAGCTTTATGGTGCGGTATATGATAGAGCGGTTAAGTCGGATGGTATGGTAGAGAATAAGGCGGCAGATAAGTGATGGAAGGACATGGCAGCATGTTGAAATGTTATAGGTGGAAATTGACAGGTGTGTTTTTTATGATATGGGCATATGGGGCGATATATTGTTTGAAACCGCTGGAAACCTTGGATGAATTGTGGATGTATCATATTGCGCAGGAAATGGCAAAGGGCAGGTTGCCGTATCAGGATTTTTCAGTGATTGTGACACCATTATCGTTTTTGGTGTCAGGTATTTTTTTGCGTGTATTTTGGTATGAGTTGTTGACAATCAGGAGTTTGGGCGCATTGGTTTTTGCCGGAATCTGCTTTTCTTTTTTTCTGATTTTGCGCCAGGAAATAGAAAAGAAGATGCTTCCTGTTATTTTTACAGGCATGTTTTGTATTGCGTATGGAAATGATTACACCTATGATTATAACTGGTTGACACTTTTTGAAGTCATGCTGATAATCTATCTGCAGCTGCGCCGCTGGAAATATCCGAAGTTATACGGTCAGAATTCACTGCAGTTATGCCATTGGAAATATCTACGATTACGCAGGGAATCGCCGCAGTTGCGCCACTGGAAATATCTGAAATTTCACAGTCAGAAATCCCTGCAATTGTGTTGTCAGGAGAAGGGACATAAAAGATATACTTACAGCTTTGTTATAGGAATTTTATGCGGGATGGCGTTTATGACCAAGCAGTCCACTGGTTTGTGTGTGGCGGCGGTTACTTTGGTGATGGCGTTTATTGATGGTAAGAAACAAAAGAACTTAGATTTTTTATTTACCCTGGCTGGAAGTATTTTTTTATCAGGAATATGTTTTTGGTGGCTGGCAGCGATAGGAGTGGAAAAAGAGTTTTGGGAGTATTGTTTTGGGGGACTTGGCAGTTTTTCAGGAAGAAATCGGATCGGACTATGGGAATTTGTGCAGAAAGGTGGTATTTTCGCGGTTTCGGAGCTGGGAATGATCGGTATGATTACTGCAGCGGCTCTTTATAGGGCATATCGTAAGCCTCTGGAAAGGCGCAGTTGGCTTCTGCTGTTGAGTTATTCAATCTCAGCTGGAGCAGTGGTTTATCCGATTATGGATTATACACATTTTCAGGTGGCGTTGGTTCCCTTTTTCGTAACAGGAGCAAAATTACTTGCTGGCATCTGTAAAGATGTGAGTAGAAGAGAAGGTGTTGTAGCAGCATTGGTGCTGGCAGTTCTTGCGATAGCAGTACCTTTTTTGTGTTTCAGGAAGGAAAATCTACAATGGAGTAAGCTGGAACATTTCAGAGGAATACGAGTCAATGCGGAAGTGGAAGAAAGAGTGAGAACGGTAGCGGATTACATTGGGGAAGAAGAGAGTTATATCATTGACGCTTCCGCAGCATTGTACCATATTCCCATGGGTGTCTATCACAAAAACTATGATATGTTTAACAATGGGAATTTTGGTATGGCAGATCCACTGGATTTAGTACGACAACTGGGAGAAAGGGAAGGATTGATTCTGGTTTTAAAAGAAGAGTATGCCCTGAATTGGCAGACGCCGGCGGAAGCAATCCAATATATTCGGGATCACTATATTAGAGTGGATGAGGTGAGCTGCTTTGATGTGTATCGTGTAGAGGAATAAAGTACTTAGTGGCATACAATCGTTTCCATAGGGCGAATGCCTGACATGAAATAAGCTGTCGGCAATAGTATCCAGTTGTTGGCGAAAATGTACATTTTGGCAGCTTATGAATGGCATGGCTGAAATGTTACACTTCTGGACATGCCATAGTATTTATAGTAATAATTTACAATGAATGAAGAACATACTATAGGCATATTTCACAAAAATCGAAAATTGACATATAAATTTATGCCATTTTCTGATTAAATCTGTTAAAATAAGGTTATAACATTAATTAGGTGATAAATGATTCCCTGAAAATGGAATGGTCACATGAACATTGTAGCCGGCAGGAGTGCGGAAAGGAAGGGATGTTGTGTTTGCAGTAGGAGATTATGTCATTTGCAGTAATAAGGGTGTCTGTGTTGTAGAAAATATTACAACCTTGAACATATCCGGTGTGGATAAGGAGAGAGAGTATTATATACTGAAACCGCTGTATATGTCAGGAAGTACCGTGTATGTTCCGGTGGATTCTCCGAAGGAATCCATGCGATATGTACTTGGGCGCGAGGAGGCGCAGAAGCTGATAGAGGCAATACCTGAGGTTCCGTTGTTGGTGATTTCCAATGAGAAGCTGTCCGAACAGGTATATCGGGATTGTATCAAGACCAATGACTGTTTGGAGCTGGTGAAGATGATTAAGACCATATATTTGAGGAAACAGAAGAGGATACAGGCCGGAAGAAAGGTGACAGCTGTGGATGCGAAGTATTTCCATTTGGCGGAAGAAAGTCTGTATGGGGAATTGGCGGTTGCATTGGATGTGAGCCGGGATAAAGTGGAAGATTATATTGCGGAAGCGATTGAAGGGAAGCAAGAGAAACAGAAGGTTTAGTCTTGGTAAGCTTGAACTATCGTAACTCCAAACACCTTCTGTTCCCGTATTGTATTTTCTTATCTTAAGAAGGGTTTACAGGATACCGTGGAGTTTGAAGAATTAAAATGTCAGGGATGTCAGGAAATAGTGAATTAGTGGATAATAAAATGATAACAAAGGCAGGCTTTTGGGGTTCATCCAAAAGCTTGTTTTTTTAGCAAAATATGGAGGGAATGATTATGAAGGTAAAACATGACAATACAGTTGCAAATAATTTATAAATAGTTATAATTAGTGACAAACGGAAAGATGAATTTGCCTATAACTGGGCATTGGGAAAAGAACAGGAAAACTATAAGAATGGCGGAGGGCAGTCATGGTAGAGACCAGAAAGCTGAAAAAAATCTACAAAACAGAAGGGGGCAAAATCAAGGCGCTGGACGGCGTTAATCTCAAGATTGCGGACGGTGAGTTCCTTGCGATCATGGGAAGTTCCGGCTCAGGGAAGTCAACCTTGCTGCATTTGATTGCGGGAGTGGATGCGCCCACATCCGGCAGCGTATGGATAGACGGGGTAGACATTCACAGGCTGAAACCCTCTGAACTGGCTGTGCTTAGGAGGCGCAGCATCGGTATTATTTATCAGGCATATAACCTGGTACCGACATTGACGGTGGAAGAAAATATCATGCTGCCCCTGATGCTTGACAGAAAACCGATCGAAAAAGAGAAAGTGGACAGTCTGCTGGAATTGCTGCAGCTCAAGGACAGGAGAAAGCATCTGCCGGGGCAGCTTTCCGGTGGACAGCAGCAGAGGACTGCCATCGGGCGCGTTCTTATGGCAAGGCCTTCCGTCCTTCTGGCGGATGAACCGACGGGGAATCTTGACAGCAGGAATACGGAGGCGGTTTTGGCGCTTCTGTGCCAGGCCAACAAGGAGTTTGGGCAAACAGTAGTACTGGTAACCCATGATCCCCAGGCAGGGGGGATGGCGAAAAGGCAGATTAGCATCAGTGATGGCAGGGTGGTAGAGGACAAAACACTGCTATAGGTTGAAAGGAGAGAGGAATGGGACTTTTATACCGTTCGGTATTCCGACATTTAAAGCAGCATGCTGTGCAGACGGGGCTTACGATGGCAGTGGCAATTCTGTTCATAGGGCTTCTTGCGGTGATAATCTTCTTCGCTGCCGGATTCGGAACGATGCTGCGGGAAAATGCCATAGAGACAGTGGGAAGTTATCATTTCTGTTATTGTACTCCGGTGGAGGCTGATTCCAGGGTTATACTGGAACGGATGGAAGAAGCGCTCAGGGAAGACGAATGGTTTTCGGAAGTGATTCTGGTGGAAGAAGAGGGTAAGCTGTGCCTGTTCCTGACGGTGAAATCCCCCGGCATTTTTACCTCGATAAAGATGGATAAGATATTAGATAGATTTGTAGAACAATATCATGCCGAAAGAAAGTCTGTTTTGATTATGGGGCATGCACATAACCTTGATCTGCTCGCGTCCTATGGTGATTTGAATCGGGAAAACGGGTTATATTCTTTTCTTCTGGTCTTTTTTATGGCGTTTTTCATGATAGCCGGAATCTCTGTCCTGACATTGACAGGGGTATTTGGGGTCTCGGCATCCCAGAGGGAGAAGGAGTTTGCACTGCTGGCCAGTATAGGAGCTGACAGCAGGCAGATAAAAGGTATTGTGCTGTTGGAAAGCGCATTTTATATCGGATTGGGCATTCCCGGCGGATTGCTGTGGGGGAATGCTCTTTTTTGGATGGGAAAGGCACAGTTTGACACACTTTGTAATGCATTGGGTTACCCGTCTGTCCGGTGGGTGCTTTCCCTGCCGTTTTGTATAGTACTGGTGGTTTCTGCGGCAGGCATCATCCTGCTCTCCGGGATGTTGCCCGCAAGGAAAGCCTCTGTTGTCAGCCCCATGAGGCTTCTTGCCGGGGAGGAGATGTTCATTTCAGAAGAATCATCCCAAATCGGGAAAAGACGTCTGGTAAAAAAGAGGCATCCGGCAGGGAAATCCGGCGGAAGGAATTTCTATGGCGGGGGGAAAGCTGTGCTGTTCTGGGAAGCGTGGGTGGAGGCTTGGCTGGCATATAAGTCTCACAGAAGGTTTCACAGACGGTTTCGGCCGATTTTTCTGGTATTGTCGGCTACATTTGCGTTATGTTTTGTGGTGAGTGGTGTGGGCCAATTTTCATTTCAGGCGATGGAAATGACGAAGGAAGGACTTGACTACAATATTTCCGTTGAATTATATGGGGACAGTCTGGAAAAGGTGGATGCGCTGGCCAGGGAAATCATCATATCTACGGAATATGAACTGGAGGCAATCCGGACGGCCCGGTTCGAGCTGCAGCCGCCCTGGCCCCTTTCCGAAGAGGCCGAAGCTTCCGGTTTTCCGGGGGGTGGTGCATTGCCGGATATACTGCTTGTGGGCGCAGATGAGGCTCTATGGGAGGAACTCTGCGCTAAGAATGCTGTTGATCTTGATGCTGTGAAGGGCACGCAGGGGATTTTTGTGAATGAAAACCGGAGGTGGTCGGACTCAGAGGGTAGTATATATCAGGGAAAGCCCTTTGAAATAAAGAAGGGGGATGAAATTTCTGTGTACAGCAGCCGGAATGAAGAGGCGGACGGACAGGCGGTGGTTGAAATCCAGATTATGGGGGTGGCTGAAGATGTGCCACTATACCTGAAGACGGAGCCTGCGTCAAGAATGGTGGTCGTGGTGGAGGAAGAGGTATTTCTGCAGATGGAAGCACTGCGGTCGGACAGGGAGCTTGGCATACATCATGTATTTTTGCGGGGGATATGCGAAGATGCATATCGGACAGAACGGATAAGCAGAGAGTGTATTGACGGGCAGAAGGAAGTGACAGGGATTACGGTGAACTGTGATGAAGGCCTTAAGAGGGAAAAGGCAAGTGCTGACGGATTTCAGTACTTGGGCGGCGCATTCGTCGTGCTGCTGTCTGTCGCTGCTGTCTGTGGGAATTTTACGGTAAGCTGGTCAGTAGATAAGGCTAGGAAGAGAGAATTTACAGTGCTGTCCTCTATTGGAATGAGGCCGGAGGAAATACGGAAGATGAGATATTGGGAATTACTATTCCAGACAGCGGTAGCTGTTTTGACAGGGTTTCCGGCAGGAATTCTCTGCTATTATGGGGTTTTTAAAGTCTATACGATGGAGTACGCAATCAATTGGCAGTTTCCATGGCAGGGCTTAGGTATGGGGATAATTCTTTTGACGATGCAGGTTTTGATTACAGAAATTGCACTGAGAGTAAGCATAACTGAAAAGCGTGGCAACATTTTTGCGACAGAAAATCAGTAAGCCATGTGCACACAGTAAAAAGGGCTGTCTTGCAACAGCCCTCTTTTCGACCTCTAATTCTCCTCGTCAGCTTCCCATGTTCCCTGCGTGTAGGTTTCGTCCACCATATCGCTGATACCTGCCAGTAGCATAATTACGCCTTGTACTTTGTGGGGTTGGATAATATAAATGCCTTTCTGATGCTCGTCTTCCATAATTATATCGGCGGCGAGCAGCGGCTTCATGTGATGATAAACCTGTCCTGTAGACCCGAAACCACATTTCTCTACGAGTGACGCCACTGTATTAGGTTCGCGAAGTATCTCCAATAATATCGCAAGGCGGTTTGAATTCCCGATACAGGCTAACACCTTACTTGCGACACCGCTCTCGATGAGAGAGAGCAACTCATCGGCGGGGACACTATTTCGTATCCAGTTAGACTGTCGTCCTCCAGAATTGTACACCCCGAGGTAGGTCACAAGTCCACTCACCCCTTTTTCCTCAGTTTTATAGCACAGTTCCTCCATCTGGGCACTGAGGCGACTATCTGGATGCATTCCATGCATAATGTGTACTCTTTTTAGCTTCTCCGTCGATGACTTAGGAAGCAATTCCATCACCATAGCTCGCAGCTCGTCAAGTTGCGGAGATACTATATTCTGAAGGTTTTCCATCTGTTTTTTGAGAGCATCAATCTCCATATCGTAATTTCGTTCCATAATCCTATAACTACTCCTTTCTTGAAATTTTACAATTCCGGAATTGCGCAATTACATAATACAATAAAAAGCCGATAATGTCAATGATTTGAAGGGGAAATATTTTGCAATTTCGTAATTCCGTAAAAACAAGTTGTGGTAACAGTCTAAAATTTTGTTGTGACACACCGTATTGGGGCGGCGAGGCTGGCGGACAGAATTATTGTTATGGCCAATGGAGACATAAGTGAAATGGGAACGCATGAAGAACTATTGAAGCAGGGCGGAGAATACAAGAGGATGTAAAGCGCTTTTGTTTCTGTTGGATTCATTTTATTCCCCAAATTTACAAAAAATGTCATGTTATATTTTAGGAATAAGAGATATAATTGTTGCAAGCTGAGTTTGATAAGAATAATAGATGATAGAGGAGGGATTATATGAGTAAGGATGGATAAAATTCAGTGTAGTGGCAGCATTAAACTTGTATTTATGAAATGGAGAAAAACGAAATGAATAGGAAAAAAAGAATTATAACTATAATTGTAGCAATGGCAATGCTTTGTATGATGTCTATGACTGCTTTTGCGGATACGAATGTACATATTTCTTTGCCGAAAGATCAGGTATGGACTTCTAGTTACGCTGTTTCAAGAACGGGAAAATATTCTTATGTATCGGCTAGTCTTGATTCTGTATATCCAATAAGTGGCAGTGATTACTTTACTAAGATTCAGGCTCGTCTTGTAAACAGTGTAGGTCTTCTGATAATGACATCGACTTATGAGGTTCTGAAAGAAGGCGACGGATATCAGCAACTTCAAATTAAGGAAGGCTATTTGGCCAGCAAAACTGTATATATCCAGTTTAGAGGGAATACAAGTTCGGCGGCTGAGGCGATTGTGAATTATCTTGGTAACTAATGGTAGGATAATGTTTGAAATATTATACACCAGTTTACAAGTTTTTTAAAAGAAGATACAAACTTTATCTCTTGTGGTACAATTTTAGTAATCGCACAAACGTGTGCAAAGAGATGGGCTTGTATCTTCCACTTATTATACATAAAAATATACCCACGCCCTGATCAAGCTGTTGGAAGACCATAGCCACTCCTGAATTGGAAAAATCAAATGTTGTAAACGGTTGTGTATGATAATATTCATAGGGAGAATTTTGTATGATATTCAAAGCGACAATATCACAAACTGCTCTAATGCTAAGGAAGAAAGAATCCGTTTGTGTGTTTTATATTCTGTTTTTTATGGTGGTCATCAATTTTATCGGCAATGTCTTGTATTTTCAAGGCAGGGATATTGCGGAGATGTACCAGCCAATGAAATTGCTTTTGCTAAGTTATAACCGTACAAATTTGAATGCGACAAATACATTATTGCTGGTTCAGCTCTATCCGCTTTTGGTGGTATGTCCGGCAGGGTTTTCGCTGGCAAGGGAATATCAGCTTGGTATGAGGGTATTTTTGGTTTCCAGATTAGGAAATTTTACATATCAGATAAGTAAATACTTGTCGGCATTTCTGGCAACCATGATTGTTTTTACAGTGCCGTTCTTGTTGGAGATTTTGTTGAATTGTCTGTCCTTTCCGCTGTCTGCCGCAGGTGATTTGTCAAATCTGTCAATGTATGACAGCGTGTACAGAAATAGCGTAAATCATTATTTGATGAAAAGCATTTATCTGTACTCTCCTTATCTGTATGCGGTGATTGGAACGCTTTTTTTTGGAGTTGTATCAGGTTTGCTCGGTGTATTTACCGTGGCAATATCTTCGCTCATCAAGGTGAAATATAATGTTTTTCTCTTTCTGCCTGTCTTTGTCGCTTTGAATTTATCAACCATATTGGCAAGCCTGTGTCCGAAAGAATCACCCAGCATCAAGTGGTATGATTATGTTCTGATGTTTAATGATGAAATAAAGAGTATAGGCTTTTTGTTAATAAGTATGTTGGTGCTTGTTTTATTTTCCATTGGTGCTGTCTGTGTCAGTGGAAGAAAGGATTGCTTGTAATGAAGTATGGGTATCGGCTATTGTTTTTGACAGCAGTGGTGAGTGGTGTGTACCTTTCTGTGATGTATATCAATCCCTATAGTGGTACGGCCGCGCTTTCAGAAATGACGTTACAGCTCAGCGGTTCACGAGGGAGTTTTGCATTGGGCTTTTCCTATTCTGAACTTGCAGCTTTTGTCATGCGTATGTTTCCGGCATTTATTTTTGAAGTGTATGCAGGAATTATGTTATATCGCAATTTTTGCACAGCAAGCATTTACATTTTTTCACGTTATCCCCATCGTGTGAAATGGTATATTGGTGAAGCTTGTCGTTTGGGGGGAGCAGTATGTATTTTTCATATGATTTTGCTGACAGCAACAATGCTTACGACTGCCGGCCGCTATGAATTACAGATAGACAGTGCAGGAATCATGCTGATGGCATATCATTTTTTTATCCAATCGTTGTGGGTATATATCATGGCATTGCTGGTTAATTTGTTTGCTGTATATTGGGGGAGCAGTACCGCATATGTGGTAGTGATTTCTGCGCAATTGGTTTGTATCGTGCTGTTAAATCTTATGGATGTGCTGGTGCGATATTTCGAGGGCAGGTTATTCTATGATGATATTTTAATATGGAATCCTATTGCTCATTTAGTATTGGGATGGCATGGCAGTCATGTGGAAACGGTTAATCAGGTTCTTGCAGCACCTTATATGCGGATAGATTTAAACGATTCACTGATAATGCTTCTTTTGCTTGGAATGACTGTCACATTTGCAGGTGCGTTGATCATAAAAAATCACGATCTATTGGTTTCAGATTTGGAAACGGGGGCAGCATAAATGGAATTGGTTGTAAATAACGTAAATAAAATGATACGAAACAAAGTGATACTTTCTGATGTCAGTCTTCGCTTAAAAAGCGGAAATATATATGGATTTGTGGGTAAAAACGGATCAGGGAAAACAATGCTGTTTCGGGCATTATCGGGACTTATGAGTATAGATTCGGGTACTATTGTATGGGAAGGAAAAACGCTGCACAGAGATTTTTCGGTATTGCCGAGTTTGGGAATTATCATAGAAAATGCAGGCTTGTATCCTAATTTGACAGGGATACAAAATCTTACCTATCTTGCAAATTTGACAAAAAGAATCGGGCAGGAAGAGATTATTGATGCGATTATCCGTGTTGGATTGCATCCAAATGATAAAAGAATATACGGAAAATATTCCCTTGGAATGAAGCAGCGTCTTGCGATTGCACAGGCAGTTATGGAAAAACCGGATGTGATTATGCTGGACGAACCCACGAACGCTCTTGATGAAACGGGAGTGGAGGAAATTAGAGAGGTTATTTTGGAGGAAAAGGAAAGAGGGGCTTTAATTCTGGTGGCAAGTCATAATAAAGAGGATATCCGGGTTTTGGCAGATGAGTTGTACAGGGTAGATAATGGTTGGGTGAACAGGCAGTGGGAGGCTTTATGAGGCGAAAGTTTTTATTTGTCTATACCGTATGTATATTTTTAGCAGTCATGATATTTGGCATTGTGAAAAAACAGACATATACCGACTTGGTGAAACAGGACAATTATCTGGCACAGGTGCAGGTGGCCGAACTGGCAGAAAGTATCGCAGAAGATCAATGTGCCATTATGCAGCAGAAATTACCGGAGGCAGATGTGATTTTAAGGGTAGAAGTGACTGGAGAAATCGAGCATTTGTTTCAGGTGGACAGGCAGAAGGCGGTGATCCGGGAGGTATATGCAGGAAATGAACTGGAAAAAAGTGAAGAAATATACATTTTTTCACAACATTGGCAATTGGCTTTAGATGGAAATCCGGACTCGATTGAAAGAGGATTTGTGAATATGATGGAAGTCGGAACGGAATATCTGGTGTTTGGAGAAGAGGTATGCGAGGATTTGGAAACAGGTATGCTATCTGTTAAGCTGTATGACGACTTCTACATAGCACCGATATTTTCCTATGATGAACACCGGAATGTGATAATGCCGGTATGGGGCGATACCACTTATGTTTCTTATCAAGATGTAATGAATAGTGAGTTTTTTGCGGCAACAGAGGAAGCATTGCGGATGGTGGAACAGTTGAAAAATCAGATGCTATCGTTATATCCAGGCGGTAAAATTGACTGATACCTGAATCAGTGAAATCTAATCATGTATAACGAATCTGTGCCCGCAGACAAAATGCAGTGTGATAAGCTGCGAGCCCCTGGTTTGAAGAAAATGTCGAAAAATGTATTGCTTGCGCTTGTATTGCGGAAGTGCTTTTAGTATAATGAAGACAGATACTAATATACGTATTGATAAATTTACAATTCGATAAAGCAGCTTGAAATCAGGGGGAATGGGAATGATTCAAAATGTTGGGAAGATAATTAGTAAACTGCGGGAAGCGATGGGAATGTCGCAAGCGCAGTTGGGTCGAGGACTGGCGGATTCCGTGATAATGTCACGGCTGGAGAACAGTGTACAGGAAACGGACGTTTTTCTGTTGGAGGCTTTGTTTCAGAGGTTGGGCAAGTCAGTGGATAAACTTGAGCTGACAATATCAGAGGGCAAATACAGGCTTATGGTATTGCGGGCCATGATCATAGAGGGATTTTGCGACAGGGATTATGAATTGACAGAGGTACTGCTGGAGGAATATGCGGCACATGCGGACAGCAGTAAACCACTGCACAGACAGTACAGGATGTGGATGGAAGCAATACACAGTTACCTGACAAAAGGGGACAGGGAAGCTTGTGCAGCAGGGCTGGCGGAGGCTCTGGAAGTTACTTTCCTGCAGTGGAGGGATGGAATATCCGCAGATTGCCGCCTGTGCATACAGGAAATCAGGATACTCTTGTTTCTGTGCGCTCTGCAGTTGGAGATGGGAGAAGTGGGCAGAGTCAGGAAACAGTTAATGCAATTGCTGGGGTATCTGGAAAAATGGTGTACGGATGGGGAAGAGAAGGCGAAGGTATATCCGCAATGTGCATGGATTCTGGGGAAGGCCTGCTGTATGGAAGGAGATTGGGGGACGGGATATGATATCTGCAGTCGCGGTGTGGCATGTCTGGTGGAGAATGGTGTATTGACCGTCATGGACAAGCTTCTGGAAGTGCAGGTTGCCTGTCTGGATAAAATGGACAGGGGAGAAGAGAGTGTCAGAGTGGGAAAAGTTCGCAGCGCTATCGCCTTCCTGTATCAGATTGCAGGCATCAAAGCGCCGGAGGGGGATATGCTGTATCTACTGCTGACCCGTGAGCAGAAGGAGTTGTTGGTCGACAGGGAACTGTTAAAGGAGCTGCGTCTGTCTAAGGGCCTGTCCCAGGAGAAGCTTAGTGAGGGAATCTGCAGTTGGGAGACTGTGTCAAGGATGGAGGGAGGTAAACACAAGATCAACAGGAAGACGCTTCAGCAGATGTTTCAAAGGATGGGAGTGGACAGGGAGGGGTATTATGGCTATATACAGGCAGAGGAGTTCTCGCTGCATGAGAAGGTGCGTGAAGTACATATCAGATGGGGAAGGGGGGATAGCCAGGGCGCAATAAGATTGGTGGAAGAGCTGGAAGCAGAACTGGATATGACGATCCCGGTAAACAGGCAGTTCGTTGAGACGCATAAAATGATATTCGCGGTCAGGCATGGGCTGCTTACCAGGGAAGAGGCGGTTGGCGAGGCGGAGAGAATTCTGCGTTATACCATGAAGGATTATCAGGGAAGGGTATGTCGTACCCCTTTTAGGCAGGAATGTGTGCTTCTGAACCAGATTGCGCTGCACTTAAGGCATAGCGGGAGAATAGAGGAGGCAATAGGACTATGGGAGCAGATATTGGACAGGTTCCAGGCAAGTGAAGTGGCGGAGCAGTATCATGCGAATTCACTGATGCTGATATATGCAAATTATGCCGGAAGCCTGGAGGTAAATGGAAGCTTGGATAAATCGGAAGAGGTGGGACTGAGAGGCATTCGGCTGGCATTAAAATGTCAAAGGGGAAATAACGCGGCGGGAATTTTGGCAAATCTTGCCTGCGTGTACGAAAAACGCGGTACAGAGGAGAACGATCTATTGTGTGAAGAATGCCTGAAGAATAGCTTCCGTCTGCTACAGCTTTATAAAGATGATGAAGATGGCGATGTGATAAAGAAGTATTATGAACAGAAGTATGGAAAAGATATCAATGAATACCGGAATCCGTGAAGTGTATTCATGAGCATGCCCTGCAGCAAGTATGTCTACCGGATTCCGGCTTTTCAAAGGAAAAAATTATAGTATCCCATGGGGAAAGAAATAGTTATTAAGTTTTAACATCAGCCGAAGCAAACGCTGTGTTATGGTTCAATGAATTCGACCTCTGGACGATATAAATCATAAGTGCTGATGGCTCCGTTACCTTCTTCAGGAGCAACAGAAGGCTGGAATAAAGACATTAGCAGCGCTATGAGAATGGAAAGTGACACAAATGTTTTTTTCATGATAGAATCCTCCTTATCTATGGTTGGTTTTATGGTCTAAGGTAATTGCACCAGGCATTGAAATATAAAGGGTTAAATATTCCGCTCACGGAGATTGTTATCAGTAACAAATTTCTCTGCCTGGCACAACCAGGAAGGAGGATATCCAGGACAGTTTTATCCTTTGTAGAGATAAATTGTCCTTCCTGCTCCGGATATCTCCTTCTAAATGGTATTATAAGATAAATTCGGCTGAATTACTATGACGTTTCTTGAAAAATTTGTCAAATTTGGGATTTTTTTTGTAAACCGTAGTTGTATGGGGGAGCAGTGTTGATGGGTGAAGGAGCAATAAGGAGAAGCTGGCAACTGATTTATGCAGAAACAGGAGGGACGATGTATGTTTTCTTTGTATTTAGCTATATTGTTTGTGGTCTATGCGGTTTGCGATTTTTTTAACTTAAGTCCATTCAAATACATGCTGCGGGCGCTTCCTCCGGATGAGAAAGCAATCAGAAAATATAGAATCCTGAGAGGAATTGGTTTTCTGGCGGAGGCAGTAGTGGCCGGATATGTTTTTACAGCGGAAATAATTTACAGAATCCGATTCCAGTGGCCTGATACGTTATATTATTTGGTGTTTCCATATTCAATTCCAATATTGTATATTATTGTCTTAGGGCTGGTGTTTAAGGTGTATAAGCTCCCATGGGATATGAAGGGGCATGATGACGGGAAATCCTCCGATAATGATTTATAATATAATAGAAGTAAACTGATAGAAAAATGGTGCCATTCCTGCAAAATCAAGGAATGGCACCATTTTATATGATGAATGTCAATTGGCCTTTATGACATTTTGTGTAAAATTTGATTGAGAAAAGTTTTCTGGAAATGTCATAGTGTTTTCTGCGGTAAGGGTGTTAAATTGATATATAAGTATGCCATTAGATGATAGATGTTATGCAGGAAGATTTCATTGCAGCATTACAGATAGTGTGGATATTTATCCTTGTACAAATAGAATGTGAATATCTGCGATTTATTCCTGTATTACATATCATAAGACATGTAGTGATTGGAGCTGTACTGACAATCAGTAAGGATACAAAAGGAAATTGTGTCCTGGAAACAGGAGGATAAATTATGGAGGGCATATCTCTTAGAAATCATTTGACTTCCGTGAACACAAGCAGGATGTTGGGGCTGAATGAAGCCGCAAAAGTGAAAAGTGCGGAGAAGCTTTCTTCGGGTTATAAGATTAACCGCGCTGCGGACGATGCGGCAGGATTGGCAATTTCTGAGAAGATGAGAAAGCTGATCAGAGGGCTGAACCAGGGAACTGAGAATGCGCAGGACGGCATTTCCTGGGTACAGACAGGAGACGGTGCGTTGGATGAAACCCAGGATATTCTGAAAAGGATGACGGAATTATCCATTAAAGCCTTAAACGGAACCAATTCCAAAAGTGACCGCGCTGATATGGAGGCGGAATTTGAGCAGCTTAAGGTGGAGCTGGACCGTATTAGTACCACCACGAAGTTTAATGAAATGAATATTTTCTCGGAACATAAGTCTTACTGGTACCAGTGTAAGGGGGCTGTAAAGTGGGAGCCAAACCAGATGCACGTGGTGACAGAGGGGGAGAATAATCTTACTTTTAAGTATCGACAGACAGAGGATGATAATTCACCCATGACCCTGACCATTACAGTGCCGCCGGGAGAGTACAGCACAGTGGAGCTGCTGGATGAGATTGATACGGCAATTTCCGATTCTATGGGGGAAAGCATGAGATTTTTCCTGGAATACACCAGGGACGGGTATGTGAATGCCACCTTGGAGGGCGGGGGATATATGGATTACGTCTCCGGCGGATTGTCCTATTTGTTATATGAAATGTACAAGGGCGGGAATACGGGTGCACTCATTGGCACCACAATTTTTCCCAATGAAACTGCGAAATTGGATATCAGAACCGGCAAAAACGATTCTATGACATTTGATATACAATATTTTGACGGCAGAACTGATAAAGTAACCATGACATTGCAGCAGGGCAAGTATACCAGAAAAGATCTGATCAATCTGATCAATACGCAGTTGGCGGGAACTTCCGTGGAGGCATCCGCCTATGGCACCGGTATCAAGTTGGGCAGTCCGGATGCCATGATCACAGGATTTAAGGGGAATATGTTCAAAATTGACGGTGCGGCTTACACTTCGATTTTTTACGATAATGTACAGTATGGCAACGTGATACAAAATGAGGCGGTCTTCACAGGGGGATATGTGCTGAACATGGATTCCCGTGACAAGGAGCATGCGAAGATACAAATCATTGCCGGACAGAATGATGTGCTCACCTTGCAGCCTAACCGTGAGGAGAATCCTGTGAGCCTGACATTGGACCCCGGCGAATATACCATGGAACAGATACGTGATAAGTTAAATTCTTTATTTCAGGCAAATCAATTGGATCTGAAAGCTTCTGTGGTTTATACTACTGATTCTGTGGGGGATAAAGATGTCCGGTTTCAGGGATTGGAGATTCGCTCCGGGCTTAAGGGGCCGGACAGTCGGGTGAATCTGGACCCTGCATCCAGTGCGTTTCATACCCTGTTTGTGACCAGAAATTATAACAAGTACGAGGAAGCAGTAAAAGTACAGAATGAGACAGTGCCGGAGCAGGACATATGGTTCAGGGGGAGTAAGAATCTGACCGCACCGATTACGATCACATCGGACAATGACACATTCAAAATCGTCTATAAGGAAACGGATGTCCAACCGGATTCCGAAGTGATATTAAAGCTGGATCATAAGAAATACGCAACTCTGGAGGAACTGGTAAAGGAAATCAATGATAAGATTGGCGCAGATCCAAATAGCAAGGGCAAGTTGGAGGCCCAAGTGTATGTTACCGATGATGCCAAACACAGACTGCAGATTGACGGGGTTGCAGGCAAGGAGATTAACGAGGTCTATGCAGACGCCGTGGGGGCGAATAATGGGTTTGACACATTGTTTCAGGGGTGGAGAAAAACGACATCGGGCACCGGTTCCGTTACAGTGGGCGGGGGCATTACATCCGATTCCATGACGGTCGTTGTGGGCGGCACATCCCATACTGTGACTTTTCCCAGCAAACCTCCTTCTAAGCAGGAGATTGTGGATGAAATCAATAAAATCAAGGGTAGTGAACAAGAAATATTCAATACATTTGATGAGATCACGGCAGCAGGAAGAAGCTGGGATTATAATTTTGAAGCTTTTGGAAAGGGCAATACGACGGTAACTTTCTGGTCAGGCCATAAAACGGGTGAATCCAAAAGGACTGAGGGGAAGGTGGGGTTTGAATACAACAAGCCTGCGGAATTGGAACTGGGGCCGGAGCTGAAGGATCAGATGGTCATAGATGCCAATCATAATACATTGTTCCTGAACTTGAATGGTGTGGAGACAATCGTTAGGCTTAGTGAGGGAGTCTATGATCAGAAGTCGTTAAGGGATGAATTGCAGCGGCAGATTGATTTGGAATATGGAACTCAAATGGGAGGAGCGGAGGTAATATTGCGTGGCAACAAACTCACGCTGAAGTCCAGGCTGCCTGAGGGAGAGGATGGGGCAGATACCTCTATCAGTTGCGGAACAAATGACAGCACTTTCCTGAGTTATCTCAATACCAAAGAAACCAAGGCAACCTGTACCAGCAATCGGGTGATTGCATCCTCATTTACCATTGACAGCAGCAATAACAAATTTACGTTTCAGTATACGGAAAACGGTAACACCCGGGATGTGGAGCTGACGTTAGACAGCGGAAATTACACGCCTGCTACCATTGTGACACAGTTGAATACACAGTTGAGCAAAACGGGAACGGGCATTCAGGCATCCCTTACGGGCAGAGGCACTTTGACATTGACTTCGGCAGCCGTAGGTGATGACGTATCGATCGGGTATAAAACCAATACGGCGGGCAGCGTTATGGATGTTCTATATGGCACGCTGAGCGGAAGTACATCTGCGGAAATTGAGGTTCCCCTGGAAATTGAGGAGACCATTACTATTGAAGCAGGAAAGCAGAGCTTTGCCATCGCTGTTAATGGCAACATGAAAACGGTAAGCCTGACACCGAATACCTATACGCGGGAAGCATTCCTGGCCATGCTGAAGGAGAAGCTGAAAGATATAGGTGTGGAAGTCGAGCTATCCGGAAACAGATTGAAGTTCTCTACCATGGCCAAGGGTTCCGCAGAAACCATTGGTATGAATTATCAATCGGGAGGGGATAGCATGGCGGCAATCTATGGCGGTACTACTGTCACGATTCCCGGAGTTCATGCTGAGTGGATCGGTGATAATTTGAAACTTACTGCGGTGGACAAGCATGGCAACCCGTTACCAAATGTGCCTGTTTCCGCTTATTTCGAGATGGGAAGTGGAGGCGGTGTGCTGCCGCCTACGATGAATGCGGAGAAGGAATCTGTGGAACAAAAGAAACTGGACGGGGCTGTTCCCAAGAAGAGCAAGGTGGACGGTGCAGATCTGCCCCAAGTTATTTCCATTGATCAGTGGAACAATGATCTGGAGTTTACCTTTACCGAAAATGGTACGAGCCATAAGATTTCCATCACTGTGGCGGATAAAAGTGACTATACCTATCAGGAATTGCAAAGTGAACTGCAGAACAAGATTGACGCCGCAATGGGAGGAAGCGGTAAGATCGTGGTGACAGTGGACAGCAATGGAGTGGTATTATCCGCTGCCGCCAGGGGCAGTCAATATCAATTCAGTAAGCTGTCAGGGGATTTTTATCAGAATGTATTGTGCAAATGCACCAAAATGAGCGAGGATCAGACTGTGAAGAATAAGGACGGCGACCAGAAGGTGCAGAAAGCTTATGTGATTGGGCGTAAGGACGTTGTGAGCAAGCCGGTGGAGATTAATCAGGGAGTCAGTGATGAACTGTCCTTTGATTTGACCATTGATGGTGTGGTTCATAAAATTGAGGTGACTCTGGATCCGGGGAGGTATCACAGCAATGAGTTGAAGGTGCATTTGCAGGAAAAAATAGATCAGGCATGTGAGGATATGGGCCTTGTAAAAGGTCTGGTGGAGGTGGGGATAGGCGGCATCAGCAGCGGTGTGGCCGGCGGGAATGACCAGAAAGCGCTGAATTTCAGCTTGTCAGACAAGGTACATATGCCAGGCGACGGGGATTATGTCATAGACGGTGTCAGCGGTAACGCCGCCTTTGAAGTGTTTTATCAGACGGATGGAAGTATGGTTCCCACATATATTGTGGGGACAAAAGATGTCACCGGCGGCATAACCGTGAAACCAGGGGAAACGGAGTTGTCTGTCTGTGCGGATGGGGTTGTTTACAATGTCCAATTGGAGGAAGGCCCTCACACCGGGAAGGAACTGGTGGATGAATTAAATCAGAAGCTAAATGCCATAAATGCACCCTTGGCGGCACAGATTGATCAGGAATCCGGCCGGTTAAAAATTTCCCATAAGCTGGTGGGTGCCCATGATATCAGTTGGGTATCGGGAAGTGCAAAGGATGAGATTTTCTTTGAAGAAGAAGGGAATTCTGATGATACGGTTCGTCGTGTCCAATTGAGTGATGAAAATCCTGATTATATAGAGTTGACAAGGAGTGAGTACAGCGCTTCTCTGATAGGGGTGAATTCACTTTGTCTTACAGGGATAAAGTATGCCACTAAGGCTGTGGATCGTCTGAGTAGTGCGTTGGAAAAAATTTCCCGTCTGCGCAGTAATTTTGGCAGTACCCAGAATCGTTTGGAGCATGCCATTAACAACAACCGGAATAAGACTGAGAATCTCCAGAGTGCGGAATCTATTATCCGGGATACAGATATGGCAAAGGAGATGGTGCAGCAGTCCAGGCTTCAAATTCTGGCCCAGGCCGGATACTCCATGCTGGCCCAGGCGAATCAGAACGGCCAGGCGATTATGGAACTGCTGGGGTAAAGGGTGATAATCGTAACAGTTCGGACAGGACACCGGACTGCTACGATTATCATTGGAAATTTTAAGAAATCATAAATTCAGGTCTTTACATTTGACTAAAAAAGTATTATGATAAGAAACATCAAAAGCTGGCAAATGGACTTTGCACCAGTTCATTAATTCTCTATACCGCTGAGGCGGCATGACTGGAAGTGGGATGGAAGTCAGCAGTATTCAAATTTGGTGAAATTGAAATCCAGTGAAATTGAAATCCGGTGTAAGGAAAGAAGCCGGAGTTCGCAATGCCATAATGCAGTATAATGTAATCAGAGAAAGCGTTGAGAAGGACAGTAGTGTGTGGAATGTCTCAGAGAGAGCCGTCCGGGAATCCGGTGCTGGAAGCGGCTTGGCAGGAAGCATGGCGAAGACCCCCTTGGAGTGGCTCTAATACAGCCCGGTTGCTTCCGTTATAAGCAAAGGAAGGTGGCAGATTTTGACATTTGGAATCTGCAAGAAGGGTGGAACCGCGTTCTGACACAGATACGTCCCTTGCAAGGAGAGATTGCAAGGGGCTTTTTTGTACATGTTATAGAAAGGAAAGGAGAATGATATGGGAGTTATGGTGCTTACTATGAAGAGAATGGTAAAAAAATGTTTTGAAGGCGAGGTGACAATGCCCAAGGTGGATTTCTGGATGATTGGCATAATTTGCCTTCTGACAGGTATTGTGTTTGGTTTGTTGGCAGCGCCTTTGACCCATGGGGTCATCATTGGCAGCAACAGCGGTAATATCAGTGATTCCAACAATACCAATCGTTCCAACAATGGGACACGGGCAGCGAAGAAGCAGTGCAGTGGGAAGAAATGGAAGAAATGATTGTGAAGCCGAAGGGAAAAGCGGCAAGTGTTGTAATTTAAAGGAAAAGCAGCAAGTGTTGCAATAAAATACATGAAAAGCAATAAAGTACATGAAAAATAAAAACAGGAGGATGTATTATGAAAATTACGTTAAAAGACGGCTCCGTTAAGGAGTACGCAGAGAGCAAAAGTGTATATGAAATTGCGATGGATATCAGCGAGGGGCTGGCAAGAGCGGCTTGCTGTGCGAAAATAAACGGTGAGACGGTGGATATAAGGACTATGGTGGATAGTGACTGTGAGTTGAGTATCTGTACTGCAAGTGATGAGGATGGATTGGCAGCGCTGCGCCATACAACCTCTCATGTGTTGGCTGAAGCAGTCAAGAATCTCTTCCCTGACGCAAAATTGGCAATTGGGCCCAGCATTGATACAGGATTTTACTATGATTTTGAACATGCGCCGTTTTCCAGGGAGGATCTGGATGCTTTGGAGGCGGAGATGAAGAAGATCATCAAAAAGGGTGCGAAACTGGAGAAATTTACGCTGCCTAGGTCTGAGGCCATTCAGTATATGGAAGAGCGGCAGGAACCTTATAAGGTGGAATTGATTCAGGATTTGCCGGAGGATGCGGAGATTTCTTTCTATAGTCAGGGGGAATTTGTAGATCTGTGTGCCGGCCCTCACCTGATGAGTACAAAGAATATCAAAGCGTTTAAGCTGACTTCTTCTTCCATGGCATATTGGAGAGGGGATTCCAATAAGGCCAGGCTGCAGCGCATTTATGGTACTGCTTATAATAAGAAAGAAGAGCTGGCGGAGCATTTGGAGCGTATGGAGGATGCCAAACGCCGGGATCACAATAAACTGGGACGGGAGATGGAGCTTTTTACCACAGTTGACGTTATCGGTCAAGGCCTTCCGCTCTTTACGCCCAAAGGAACCAAAATGCTGATGAAGCTTCAGCGCTGGATTGAGGATCTGGAGGATAAGGAGTGGGGTTATGTCCGCACCAGGACACCTTTGATGGCAAAATCTGACTTATATAAAATGTCAGGACATTGGGATCATTATAAGGAAGGTATGTTTGTATTAGGTGATGAGGAAAAGGATAAGGAAGTATTCGCACTCCGCCCCATGACCTGCCCATTTCAATATTACGTCTATAAAAATACGCAGAAATCCTATCGGGACCTTCCTTACAGAATGAGTGAGACTTCTACGTTGTTTAGGGCGGAGGATTCCGGAGAAATGCATGGACTTACCAGGGTGCGTCAGTTTACCATTACAGAGGGGCATCTGGTGGTGCGGCCGGATCAGATGGTTGAAGAGTTCAAGGGATGTATTGCGCTTGCGAAGCATTGTCTGACTACGCTGGGTGTGGAGGAGGATGTGACATATCATCTGTCCAAATGGGACCCTGATAATAGAGAAAAGTATATTGGAGAGCCGGAAGTATGGAATGAAACGGAACAGCATATCAGGGAGATACTGACAGAGTTGAACATTCCCTTTGTGGAGGATGTCGGTGAAGCGGCATTCTATGGGCCGAAGGTGGATATCAATGCCAGAAATGTATATGGAAAAGAAGACACGATGATTACCATTCAGTGGGATGCACTGTTGGCAGAGCAGTTTGATATGTATTATGTGGATCAAAATGGTGATAAGGTGCGTCCTTACATTATCCACAGAACCTCCATGGGGTGCTATGAGCGCACGTTGGCATGGCTGATTGAAAAATATGCCGGTAAATTCCCCACATGGCTCTGTCCGGAGCAGGTGCGAGTGCTTCCTATTTCCGAGAAATATGAGGCATATGCCGAGAAGGTGTTGAAAGCACTGCAGGCGAGAGATATTGATGCTGCGGTGGATAATCGCTCGGAAAAAATTGGTTTCAAGATTCGTGAGGCAAGGCTGGCGAAGGTGCCTTATATGTTGGTGGTAGGACAGCAGGAGGAAGAACAGGAATTGGTATCTGTCAGGAGCCGTTATGCAGGTGATGAGGGGCAGAAGCCTTTGCAGGTATTTATTGACCAGATATGTGAGGAAATCCGCACGAAAGAGATTCGCAGGGAGATTGTGCAGGAAGAGGGCAGCAAATAAGCATGCAGTTTTTGGCTGTAGGGATTGTAATGAATATTATCATTGGAATGAGGCATACTGATTCTGACAGGAGTGTACCGTGTGCCGGAGCCCGGCATGAGGCGGCATGATGTCTGTCCGAATCTGCCGCTTCTGCGCTGCTTATGGCAGGTTTGTCAGGTAAGCAGCGCAGAAGGAGGCGACTATGGCAGAATTAAAATGCGGTGTACAAAATTGTACCTACAACGAGAATTGCCTGTGCAGCAAAGGGGATATTATGGTGGGCGGCAAGCATGCCTGCAATTGTGATGATACCTGCTGTGAGAGCTTTATTCAGGAGAGGGAAGGTGCGGATTCCTTCAAAAGTTCTGTGGTGCACCCCAGCAAGACCATCAGCATCGACTGTGAGGCAGTAAAGTGCATCTATAATTCCAATTACAAATGTCATGCGGAACATGTGGATATTAAGGGCGGCGGTGCCTGCGATTGCCACGGTACGGCGTGTGCAACTTTTCAGGAGAAGTGATCAGGGAGGCTTCCCTCGGTTTTCATGAAAAAGTTGAGCGACAAAACAGGATGCACAGACACCCTGTAACCGCCGGAGCTTAGTCTATCTAATGTCAGCCATCTCTTTGGAGATGGCTGAATTGATACAGGGAGTGTATCTTGGGACAAAACTATTCTTTGTTTTACTTTAAGGACAAACTATGATTTAGTAGAATTTTGGTTACTTTTCACACCTACGCCACCGCGAGGCGTTTTCACGCGCTTTATGCGTGAA
>CAMWLE010000035.1 GCA_947175015.1 uncultured bacterium | reverse complement strand
ATGATATTGTATCATACTTTTTAAAATATGAACTATTTATTATGTGATATACTAGGTTGAACATCCCAGCCAATTTCAATCCACTTCCCCAACAGGGGAAGACACATATGCCCTTAAGAACGCGTCATTCTCTCCAGAGCCAATTTCAATCCACTTCCCCAACAGGGGAAGACACCTTGCCCATTCTCTTCACCATCCTTTCTTATCGACATTTCAATCCACTTCCCCAACAGGGGAAGACACTGTTGTTCTCCCGGAATGTGTCTCTGGAAACACATTTCAATCCACTTCCCCAACAGGGGAAGACACGCCGAAGAAAGTGTAAAAGAGGCGTTAGCAGTTGTATTTCAATCCACTTCCCCAACAGGGGAAGACACTATTGCGGCTGGAAGAACATTTGTTCAAATTGCAAATTTCAATCCACTTCCCCAACAGGGGAAGACACTATTTGGGAGAATTACAAGAGATTAACAACTACCTATTTCAATCCACTTCCCCAACAGGGGAAGACACGTGCAAGATTTTTTACACACTATATTTTAACGGGTATTTCAATCCACTTCCCCAACAGGGGAAGACACACGGAATAGTAACCAATAGCGTTTTCGAGAAAATATTTCAATCCACTTCCCCAACAGGGGAAGACACTGCTGGAAATCACAGAAACTATTCTTTGACTTTATTTCAATCCACTTCCCCAACAGGGGAAGACACCACCGTCAATCCGGAAAAACTACGACAAGAGCGCATTTCAATCCACTTCCCCAACAGGGGAAGACACCACAGACCCTCATTCGGCATCCAATATGGACAGCCATTTCAATCCACTTCCCCAACAGGGGAAGACACGAATATACATGATACATACTTCAATAGTACCATCATTTCAATCCACTTCCCCAACAGGGGAAGACACATAGAAAAGACTGGTTTGAAAGGTAATTGCAGTCTATTTCAATCCACTTCCCCAACAGGGGAAGACACCATCAGTCAGATTACGAAGTTTCAAGTCAATATCATTTCAATCCACTTCCCCAACAGGGGAAGACACATATAACAACAGGAAAACAAACCAGCATAAAAAGAATTTCAATCCACTTCCCCAACAGGGGAAGACACTTCTATATTAATGTCTTATCAGGGAAGATATATTATTTCAATCCACTTCCCCAACAGGGGAAGACACTGGACATAAAAAAATACTTTTTAGCACAACTTTTATTTCAATCCACTTCCCCAACAGGGGAAGACACTAGGAGATGATTGGAATGTTTGATGAAAATTACATTTCAATCCACTTCCCCAACAGGGGAAGACACAGGAGTATGTATGAAAAAAATAACTGGTATCAAAATTTCAATCCACTTCCCCAACAGGGGAAGACACATTAAAATATTTGATATATTTTGGAATCCATGTATTTCAATCCACTTCCCCAACAGGGGAAGACACTATTCTGATTAGAAATATGCGTCTCCAAAGAAATATTTCAATCCACTTCCCCAACAGGGGAAGACACAGCAAAAATAAATAACATATATAGTAAAATTCCCAAAAATTATATGCACATTCGCCAAAAGCAAATCAACATAATAATCTCATAAACTTAATATATTAAATATTTTGCGTATAATTTCGTTTTCTTTCGGTGCGAATGTATCCGCCGAACTATGTATACTCCACATTCGCACCGCAATATTTCATGTACCATCATTTAGAAAATGAGCGGTTCTGCTACATCAAAACTAGGTTTCGCTCCTATGTGCTCAATCTTATTTTTATAATTGTCCCCAAGATAATAAAAACGAAGGCTATCTGTCTTTTTATTTATGATTCCCTCTAATAATGCTTTTATCTGACGACATTTTGCAGCATCCACATTGCACTCAAACACCGAATTCTGCACTCTCTGCCCATAATTCACACATTGCTTTGCCACCTTCCGCAAACGCGCCCGTCCAGCAGCATCTTCCGTATTCACATCATATGTAATTAACACCAGCATCTTAACCTCATCCTTTATTCAATCACTTAAAACTCCCTTTACTATTTTAAAGCATTTCACCCAAATCATCAAAATTATCCCTATGATGCAACTGTCTTTTTCAATAAGAACCACATAGATTACTACAGTTCTGAAGTGGGCCACTTGAAAAGGGGGCTTTTCAATAAGAACTATGTAGTTTACTACTACAACAAAGAGGAATCATTCCATTCTCTGCCATCCTTTATTTCCAGAAAAAGGGCGGATATTCATCCAAATCTTCCCTCAAATATCTCGCCAGCAACATGGCCTGTACATAAGGAACCATCCCCCATTCCACCTTTTCATCCAGAAACGGATGCTTAATTGATTCCTGCTTTTTGCTCTGCCAATGTGTCAGAAACGTTTTCCGTGTATCATCATCCATGACAACCGCCCCATTTTCCTTCTGTAAGAATCCATCCTTGTGAATTATCTTACGGTTAATCATCGTGAGCACAAATCGATCTGCCATAACGCTCCTCAGTTCTTCCACCATATCAAGTGCTAATGATTTCCGTCCCGGCCTGTCCGTATGAAAAAATCCTACATATGGATCCAAACCAACCGTATCCAATGCACTGGCACACATTGACGTCAATAATGTGTAAGTAAATGAAAGCATTGCATTAACCGCATCTGTGGGTGGTCTGCGATTACGTCCCTCAAACTTAAAAGATTCCTTTTGCTGCAAAATCATATCATCAAACACAGAAAAATAAACGGATGCCGCTTCTCCTTCTAATCCCCTCAAAGTGTCTGCATTCTCACAGCTCCTTATTTTGGTCAGACTTTCTTTCAAAAAAGCCGATTTACTCTTGAACTTTTCCACATCCAATCTCATAGAATAGTCCCTGGCAGCACGTTCCAGTACCCATCTTGCATTATAGACTTTTCCCATGATACAATTTCTTGCAATCCGAATACGAGCCTCAGCACTGTCACTTCTTCTGAATTGTTCCTTGCGCAAGGTCACATTTCCATAGACCTCTCCCACTACCCTGGCAAGAAACCTTCCATTCCCACTTAAGAATACCAAATCAATGTTCCGCTGGGCACACGCCCCCATCAAAGCCGGACTTGCCCCTGTATACCCAAATGTCACAATGGACTGCAGATTATGTAAGGGCACTCTTCCAAGCTGTTGTTCTTTCTCATATATCACCACGTTTTCTCCCTCTAACGACAGATAACGGTTAGGAGATGTAATATAAAGTGTATTCAACAATTTCTTCATCATTTATTCCTTTTCCGAGACTCTTTTGAACAACATACCTCAGCAGCAAATCTTCCATTTCAGCCAATACTGCTAAGAGCAATAACCACTACCTTTATGGGGTAAACAAAAATTTCACAACAATAGTACCATAATAGTATAAAGCCAATACCTGCTTCTCATAAAATTACGTTATACCTATAAATGAGCATATCTGAAAAGTTACACAAAGCACTTTATGATTTGTTTTTATCATACGAACAAACCGTCCTATACTGCTATTCCTGAAGTTCTGTCTCCTGAATATGTGCTTGTATATAATCCGCCGCTGACTTTCCCTTGCCAAGAACAGGCATACAGATTTCTTTCAATGAACAGGCATTACAGCTCTTACTCCACCTTACTTTTGGTGTATATCTTCTCGCAAAATAGCCATGCATCTCCTGAAACATTTCTCTCACTTCCATGCGAAGGGATGCCGTAATCTCTACTTTCTCCCTGTGCCTGGTTTCCCCATAATACAGATAACCATACGGAATGCTACAACACAGCATTTCTTCCAGACACATAGCCTGTGCCGCCAACTGCAGCGAATCCACATGACTTTCCTTCGGCCGCCCTCGTTTATATTCTACGGGCACAACCTCATAAGTACCTTCTTTACCGCACAAGGAAACTCCCTCCGGTGAACGATGGAATTCTACAATATCACATTCTCCGCTGACCCCCAACTCCCTGGAACAGATGGGCATGGCTCTGGAGATGAGCAGGTCCCCCCGTGATTCCCTGCTCATCACATCATGCGCCTTATCATGAAGAAGTTTTCCTTCCACCGTCCTTACATTTTCCTGCCATTGCTGCTCCAGATATGCCAACGCCCATTGCCTCCGACAAAATGCAAAATGCTGAATGCCTGACAATTGAAGGTATTCCTCTTCCTCATACAAAACAATACACCTCCGGCGCTACGCAGCCTTCTGGATTCTCCAGCGTAATTTTATACTCCGCACATGACCTGGGCCGCTCCTTATCTGCCTCAACTTTTACACTTCTGTGTACTTGTGCAGTAGAAACTGCAGGCATTTTCTCCGTATGCTGCCACCAATACAGCCTGCACACCTCCATACTACCTTCCGGTCTCGCAGAAGAGGCATCATTTTCAAACAATGTCTTCAAAGCCTCCTTTAACATCTCCGCATCCTCCTGCGAAAATCCTGTCTTTTCCGCCAATTGGACATTCACACTCCCCTTTACCATGTACAAACCAAACCCAATTCTATGCTTTGTCCCCATGGTATCGGAAGCTTTACCCTCTTTGCCGGATTCGCTGTTGACACTCTTGGTAATCTGCATACTGACAATATCCACCGGTTCTACGCTCACGGCCTGATGGATAGACACAGGTCCTCTGATTCCCAGAGAAACATCACTCCCCTTAAACGCAAACACCTGCCCGAAACTTCTCACATCCATCCATTTATCGCATGCCAACTGGGCACACTTATCGCGGTTTGCCGACTTTTTCTTGGCAATTTCCACCTTCAGCGGCTCATACCCATCCGCCCTGTCTTTTAAACTCTTATAACCGTCATTTGCTCTGTCATCCGACTGCACGAAAATCTCCGCCCCCATATCCTGCCAGCGGTTTCTGATTTTACGTTTGATACAGACATCCGAAATTTCTCCATACCCTGCGAAATCTTCCCGCGGACGATTTCCATTTAAGGGATCTCCATTGGGATTGGCATTGGTAGCCGATACCAACATTACAAAATCAATTTTTCCAATTAAGCTGCTCATTCCGCATCCTCCTCTTTTTCCGCTTTCTCATCCTTTGACTGTTTCTCACTCTTTGTCCCCTTGCGCAACGCATATGACTGATTATGAAATCCAATCAAATACACCCCGCTTAACGCATTGTCATTTTCAAAATCCTTGATGTCAAAAAGCTCAAATATCTCATCCATAATATTCTGATAATACAAACGCTCCGTTGTTCTTAACTGTGTCCAATATGGCTCCAATTTTTCCTCCAGAATCTTCCAGGTTTTGAAGGGATGTTGAGAAAATGCGCTCATATACCGTTTTGCATTTGTCTGCCTTTTTGATTCACTGTATTTATCCTCCTTACCCTTTTTATCATCATCCTTATAATAAGTCCGATATTCCACCCTGTCTGCCAGCGCCAATAATCGCCCATACAAATAATCCCTTTCAGGGCAGTTTACATCCAATGACATTGTCCATTCCTCCTTTTTTCTCTTTCCTCTATTCTCAGTGCCATCTTCACCTGACCTTACCTTATGGCTTTGATCCTGTTTTACCAGGGAACAGGCAAAGGACAGCACACGCTCCCACAGGAACCTGCTTTCAAAGGACAACGGCGATGACGCTCTCCGCACTGCCAGATTCACCATATCCCTGGGCACTTGCTTTCCATCCAGAATACATGGCAGCAGCTTCCTCACCACTTCCTTATAGAGACCTTCTTTTCCTGACAGTGAGAAAAATTTCTTATCACCTGTTCCGCTTTCTATTCCGTATAACAATTCTGCCGCATCCCGGACACCAACCATCCCCCGGAAATAGTATCGCCCCTTTTCCTTACTTTCCTTCCTATGTTCCCACTCGCACCTATCATACCAATTACGAATATTCTGCACATACCGGGAAGTTGCATAACTTTTGTTCTCTACCATGGACAATCTGCCAGGAGTTGCGGCATCAAATGCCATGATCACTGTGTTTGCAGCCATATCAATATGCCTGTTATAACCATCTATAGCTTTGCGAAAACGAGCCGCTGCTACCTCACCGGTATCTAACTCCTGGGGTTCATCCGATTCCCAATCCTCTTCCGGCCAATCATCCTCCAACTGGTCGCCTTCCGGCAATCCATCCGGTTGACCACTGCCTCCCGACCATTCGCCTTCCGGCAGTTCATCCGATTGACCACTGCCTCCCGACCATTCATCTGCCTGCCATCCATCTTCCTCCTGAGCGGCCATAGCCTGTCTGCCAATCTGGTCAGTATCCTCCATCCAGTCCAAGGCGCTCTGCCTCACCGAATCCCATGTGACAATACATAAGTCGCCGCAGTTTTTTCCCTGTTTGCGGATAATCCACTTCAACGCATTGTGCATCTTCTGAGAATCCTCATATCCGACAGAAAAAGCTTCCTCTTTTGTGGTAAAACGTCCTCTGTAGGTATAACATTCACTGTCATTGGAGGAAATCAGCTTTGCCCCATCCCCTTCATTTCTGATTTTCTTGGAATGATAATAGGTAATGGGCATCTTTTCCCCTGTGAGATAAGAGATATCCTCCTGACCTCCCTGGGCACGACAATATTCCACATAACTCTGCTGCAGACTTCTGTCCTTCCAACATTCCGGAGCCCAAGCCCCAATGTCATCCGACAGGCTATCTGCCCTTGAAACCTCCGATGTATTTATTTGGAAACGCACCAATGCCTTGGTCTGGGCAACTGCCTGAATCTTCGCAGACGTAGATATCCTGCCATCCTGTTCCATAGTAAACACCTGTTTGGCACACAGATCCTCTATGAGACTTCCCTTCTTCATATATTCATAAATTGCCTGTACTTTGGGATGTGTATATGCGGACTCCGCCCATTTCCGCAATTCCTCCATATAAAGCTCATGTTTCTGGACGCAATCCTTGTCCCCGGCAAACAGCGGATCATCCCCTGCCAAATACTCTAAATTATCACATAATGGGTGGGGCTCCTTCCCCGCCGTTCTCCCTGCGGATTTCTCCGTAACCGGTATAATAGTAGCCTTACCCTCATCCGCCACAACAGAAGCATCCAGGAAATTGCCGTTTTCATCTATGGTAACCGTAATCTGTGCCGCCACTGAAGTATGATATAATGGCAGCAGTACCGCCTCATCCCCTTTCATGACACCTGCCAGCCCTGCGTTTTTGTCGTAAAGCTCACATAATTCAGCGCACCAATTCATCCTCCCTCACCTTCTTCCTCAAATTCCCTCAAACCACTGAAACTTTTATCCGGAAATTCCTTCCTCTCCATACTGCGTATATGACGCTTTTCCGTACATGCCTCCGGACGCGGGAACAGAATATAGCCTGCCTTCATTACCACCGGCTTCCAGAAGCGAACCGTCATCTTTCCCTGATCTTCATCCAATACCGCTTCATCCGCATAGGTGATTCCATGGTACATAAATCCAAAATTGATTTCTCTTTCGGGGGGTCCATCATAAAATCCCCTGCCCTCTCCAAATACACAGGGTTCCACATATCCCTGACATTCCCTGGTTCCCAGGAAAATATCACGCCGCCCGCCTCTTATAATCATGCGTTTTGCTATATTGTGATGTTTGTTCTCATCCCTGTCACCTGCCAGCTCCGGCCTGTTCTCATTCCATTCAAAATGAGCCCGCACCTGATAGCATACATCTTTCAGGTAAGTGTAATAGGATAACTCATTTCCACCATTGTAAGCAATGGGACGAATTCCTTTCGTCTCTGTCTGAATGGGATTCATTACCCTGACCTCATCCACGACCCAAATAATCGTAGGTTTCCAGTAAATGCTGTGCAGAATCCCTTTGAGCGCTTCATAGGTTGGCACCATATAACTGGACTTCTCCCCGCCCACCCGCGTGACAGGCTCCGAAAACAGCGCATACGCTCCACTCACCTGAAATTCCACCGTGTTCCTATACTTTTGCTGCAACTATTGTGCACCTCCTGTTCCAATTCCACAATGCGCATTCCTTATGTTGGCCCAATTGACCTGTACACAACACAGGCAGGTAAAGCTAACCAACATGCGCACGATATCCTCTTCCAGTATTATGGAATGATGATTCCTCTTAATCCACTGCAAGTCAGAAATAATACTGATACCATATAGTCAAATACATCTGCTAAATTTATATTCTCATTTCTTAGCCAAATCTTCTATGGCTTGTCTGAAAACTGCTTTCCCCAAGATGTGCGTTACACTTTGTGGGATGCAAGCCCTAATATCCCAAAAACTCCATCTCTTCCGGCTCTTCCTTTACTCCCACCTCCCCACTATAGTACTCCTTTTTCAACACCAATACTTTTTCTCCGATTCTGTCCACTGCACTTCCAAGACCTTTCAACTTACCATCGGATATTTTCACCGTATACCCCTGTAACCTGCGCAATGCTTCCTTTCGCTCTTCTATTGTCCTCCCTTCCTGGAGCCGATCCAGCCATTCCTGCGCCTCGCCATACAGCACCACTACATCCTGTCCGCTATATTCCTCTATCACCTCAAACAACCTGCCTGCCGTGGAAAATGCCTGCTTCAATTTCAAATCGCCATGCTTTGAAGCCACCTGTTTCTTATTGTTGGATAGAAGGTGAACTAAATCCACTGAGACCCCTTCCACATTGACGGAATAGCTCATCTCACTCTGTCTGTCGCGAAAATAAATCCGGTAATATTCCTCAATAGCCTTCTCGGAATCCAATCTATTGTCAAAATTCGCCGGATTCGCATGGTACTTATACAACAACTGGTTCATGGCGCTCCTGGCAGCACAAATATCCTTCAGAGCAGAAATTCTCTCTGCCTCCTGAGACATTTTCACCAGATACACATGCCCGGACACATTCTCTCCATGTCGGTTGCTTCTCCCTGCTGCCTGAATCAGATTGTCCAGCCCCGCCAGAGAACGCACCACACATTGAAAACTGAAATCCACCCCGGCTTCTACCAATTGTGTTGTGATACAGATGAGCGGCTCTAATTCCCCATAAGAATCTCTATACTCCAACGCCTCTCTGATTTCCTCCAACACCTCCGTCTTATGCACTGAACACATGGCGTTACTCAAATGAAACAACTTTCCCTCCACATGTCCTTTTAGCTGCTCGTATATTTTCTGAGCACAGGATTTCGTATTGACAATCATTAGAATCTGCCGAAACTCCTTTGTACGATCTTTTAGGAAATCCACAGCCTCCTCTATACTGAGACCTCCCTTACAGTTCTCGCAGCAATCATGATACTCCACACGGCGAAATGCCTTCTCATATTTGGCAAGTCCTCCTGTCATATTGGCCGGCGTATCCATTCGATTGTTTTTCACTTCATGAAATAAGGGCTGTGTCGCTGTACATAGCACAACAGTCGTATTACACAACCGGGTAAGAAAATTAATAGACAAATTAAATAGATGCACCAGCTTCACTGGTAAGGCCTGAACCTCATCCATAATGATCACGCTGTTACACAGACTATGGAACCTGCGAATATTACTGCGCCGTTCCTTGAAAAGTGTATTAAAAAACTGTACTGCCGTTGTCACAATCACGGGAGCTTCATCCCAATTCTCTATCAACCGCTCATAACGATCCTCAGCGCCTTGGGAATCAAATATCACGTCACTGTGATGCTCCAGAATCAACCGATCCACTTCCGGAATATCCTGGAGTATATCCCGGATGACTTTCGCATTTTGCTCTAATATACTGCGGAAAGGCGCTATATAAAAAATATGGCGCTTTCCATATTTTAAGGCATGATGAAATGCAAAACGCAGGCTGCTTTTTGTCTTACCTGCTCCCGTTGGTACAGCCAACCTGTAAAGAGCCTTATCTGTATCAGCCGCTTCTCTGCATTGTGCCGAAATCTCAGCTCTAAGCGGATCTAACACAGTCTTCGCAGACAGTCCGGCCAAGTCACGCTCTATGGCAGCAACACCCGCTTCCCAAAAGCATCCTACATCCTTCCCGGCACAATCCGCTGTAATAGAGCTGCCCCAACTCCCTTGCACCGGTTTATCCATGTCTGCCGCCGCAGATTCATCCATGCCTGTCAACGCAATAGAACTGCCGCCGGCTGCCGTGTCCACCCCATCCATAAAATCAGCCGTATCTCGCCAATCCGCATCGATCAAAGCCGAAAATAGCATCCGCTCACACATGCCTAAATAGAAATCAATATTTCCCAGAGTATAGCCTGGTAAGTCCTTCATCCCCTTGATCTGATCCTGCAGCTTCTTACAATCAAACGCTGCTTCCTTACGCAGCGCATCGATCTCTTCCCTATGAAAACCGCACACTGCTTCCGTTGTCGGCAATGGAGTATTTCCAAACTTTTGCCTTCTTCTCTCCACAAAGGCAGTATCATCACGAAAGGAAATGCAATCCGCCAGGCCATGATGCATATAAATCGCATTTTCCACCATCTCCTGCAATACTCCCGGTTTCCCCATTCCGGCAATCATCACGCCCCCTGTGGTAGAATGATCCTGTTTTTCTCCGCCACGCCTCTCTCCATGAACGGACTCTTCAAAATACTTCTGCCATTGTTCTGAAACCTTTCCCGCATCATGAAGCAGTCCGGCCAGACGAGCCGCTTTCTTCAACAACGGCATCGCACAATAGCGCTCCGCAAGGACAGCCACATTTTGACTGTGCTCCAATACTGACTGATACTTCCCATCTTCTTCCCTGAAATGAGCATAATATTCTCTTTCCATAGATTCCCCTTCTATGTACCGCGATAAGATACTATTTTACATTTTATGGAACTTTTCTTTGCTATTTTACTATTTTTTCATACATTCGTCAATATTGGCAAATTTTTTTACCTAAAAACCAATAGCAAAAAAGATATAAACTTACAACTTTCAAAAATACCCATATTTCTTCCTCTTGACCACCAGCAGCACCGCTGTCACAACAACCGCCATCACTTCCGCTGCCACAATGGACCACCAGATACCATCCATTTTCCAAAATATAGGGAAAATAATAACAGCCGCAACTTGAAACACCAATGTACGCAAGAAGGAAATCAATGCGGATGTCAGACCGTCATTCAGCGCAGTGAAAAAAGAGGAACCCAAAATCGTAAAGCCCGAAAACAGAAATGATACTGAAAATACTGCAAAAGCGTGTATGGTCATCTCCAACAAAGCTTCATCATATCCCACATAAAAATAAGACAACGGCCTGCTCAATGTTTCACCGGCAATACACATCGCCACGGAAAAACCGCCAATCAATATCACACTCTGTTTTAACAATCCCTTCAACTCGTTTTCATTTTGCGCTCCATAATGATAACCGATCACTGGCGCTGTTCCCACCGCATATCCGATAAAAATCGCCTGGAAAATCATACTCACATACATCAAAACGCCATAAGCAGCAACCCCATCCTCTCCGGCATACTTCATCAACTGTGCATTATACAACATGCTGACAATGGACATGGAAATATTGCTCATCAATTCTGACGCACCATTGGTACAGACTTTCAGCAATGCCCTGCCGTCAAACTTACCTTTCATAAGACGCAATTTCACAAGACGAAGCAGGCTGGTATTCTTTCGTCCGAAATAGATCAGCGGAAGCACACCTCCCACAAACTGGCTGAGTGCCGTTGCCGCTGCCGCACCCACCAATCCCCAACGGAATGCCGCAACAAATAATGCGTCCAGCACCATATTGGTTACACCGGATGCAATGGTAATATACAATCCCAAATTAGGCTTGGCTGCCGTGGTAAACAGACATTGGAACTCATACTGCAAAATAAAAAACGGCAAGGCAGGCAGAATAATCCTCCCATACAAAATGCAATTTTCCAGCATTTCCCCTTCCGCTCCCAATAGAATTGCAATTGGACGGATGAATGTAACTCCCAGTACTGCAAAAAGGATGCCAAGGGCAACAGATACATAGATAATCATGGAAAATATCTCATTTGCCTTCTGCTCATTGCCTTCTCCCATTGTCTTTGAGATCAATGCACTGCCCCCTGTGCCGAACATAAACCCAATACAACCTAATATCATCAGCACAGGCATAATGAAGTTAATTGCCGCAAAAGGCGTCTTCCCCGCAAAATTAGAAACAAAAAATCCATCCACAACACCATAGATAGAAGTAAATACCATCATAATAATAGACGGAAACGTAAAACGCAATAAACGCCTGTAATTAAAGTGATCCGATAACTGTATCATTTTCTCTCCTCTCAAACCAACAATTCGCAAAACCGGCAATCATCGGTGCCAGCTCCTTTATATTCCATTCCGCTGTATTCACGGTAAGATGATATGCCTTACTATCCCCCCACGGAATATTTGTAACAATCTCCCTTGTCTGTGCGCGTCCCTTATCAATGGTGCGTATTTTTCGTTCCATCTCCTTGCGCGACAGTTTTTCATCCTCTCCTGCCCGCTCCAGACAACGTTTTATTTTTGTATCCATGTCAGCACAGACAAATAATTTAAATGGCGCAAACTCCTTTAACAGAACATCCGCATTGCGCCCTACAATAACACAATTTTTCCCTGTCCGGGCAATTGCTTCAATGACCTTCTTCTGTTCCAGAAGCAAATCTGTCCTGGCCTGCCCCATGGCTATGCCGCCGGAAAAAGAACTTCTAACATGTATGTGTACTCTTTTCAAAGCCTGACCCTCTATGAGCTTTTCTACATAATTTTCGTTCATCCCTTTATTTTCGGCTATGGCAGTCACAATTTCCCTGTCATAATATTCATACCCAAGCAAATCGGCCAGGCGCTTCCCAAGTTCTCTGCCGCCGCTCCCAAATTCACGGCTAATCGTAATTATTCTCATCATAATTTCAGATTTCTCCTTATATTTCTTTTATTTTTTCTTTCAAACACAACTGATATTTTTCCGTTAATTCCAGATATTTTTCAACATCCTTCTTATCCCAGGAGGCAAAAATTTCATCCTCAGCCCGCAAAATCCGATATGCTGTTTTTTCTGCCAATTTCCTGCCCTTGTCCGTTAAATATACTTTTTTGGACTTTGCATTATAAAGCTCCAAATAGAGAATCTCTTCCTCCTCCAACTTGCGGAGCGCTGAATTGATGGTCTGTTTACTGATACCTGTATAAAAGCAAATATCCTGGAGCAGACACCCCTCTCCCACATCACATATGGCATAGAGTATCTTCAAAGCACTGTCTGAAAGGCCGAGCTTCAGAGATGCTTCATGATATGTGGCCTCAATTTCACCAATCAGATAATTATATCGTTTCATTTCTTTAGAGATTTTCTTCAGCATAGAATACCTCCGTTAGGGCAAAAAACGTATCTTATACTTGTGAGCACATTCATTTGCCTCTTGCTGTACTATATAATCAAAATACTCACTGGTTATACATTTTAAGTTGCAGGTGTTTTTATTGGTTGGTATATATTATGGTATGATATCATACCTTTATGAATTATAGTATGATATCATACCAAAGTCAATGATATTTTTTGTCATGCCGCTTCAGCGGCACAAAAAACAAAAAAAGAGCCTCCTGATTTCTCAGGAAGCCCCTATTGCCACAATATTTACTGCTTTGCACAATCTTCCAACTGTTCCGCCAGTTTTTTAATATTTTCCAAGATTCGGTTACACGCTTCCATCCTGTTCACTGTATCGGATGCTGTCTTAACACTTTCCCCCGATGCCGCCGCCACCTCTTCACTGGAAGCCGACAACTGAGAAATATTATCCGAAATCACCCCGGTTGCCTTAAGAATCTCCGTTATGGTCTTGTCAGTATGACGGATATTGCCGGACAGTTCTGTCACCTCATGATCAATACTCTCAAATTTTTCTTTCGCAACTTCTATCTTCTCTGTCTGGCGATTGATATACTCTACAGAATTATCCAAACTTTCCGAAGCACTTTTCGCATCACCAATCAATTCGGTAATGATACCGGTAATACGATTGGTTGCTTCCTTGGTCTGCTCTGAAAGCTGTCTAATCTCATCGGCCACCACTGCAAAGCCCTTTCCTGCCTCACCCGCCCTTGCCGCCTCAATAGAAGCATTCAATGCCAGCAGATTCGTCTGTGAAGATATATTCAGAATATCTCCCACAATGCTCTCCACCTTATCCACACGGGACAAAAGCCTTGAGGTTGCCTCCACCGTCTGTCTGCTTGCCAGCTCCACCCCCTCAGCCTGTTCTTTTAATTCGTGTACCAGGGCCGCCCCTTCCGCCACATTTCTGGATGTATTCTTGGCCGCTATCTCCACTTTTGTAGTATCATTTTCCACCCTGTCCGAACTTTCCTGTATGGACGCACACATTTGCGCCTGTTCCTGTATTGCCTGTGCTGTACTTTCCGTACTTTCCGCAATATTGCTCATTGCAAAATTATTTGCGTCAATTCCTGCCTTCAGCTCTGCCAGCATTTCACTGGCACTATCAAAATTCCTGCTTATTTCATCTGCAATGCCCGCCATCTGTTTTGAAATCTGCGCCTGGCGGTCTGCCGATTTTCGGATACTGGATACATTCTCTTCATTAAACCGTTGTATGATCTGCATTACAACATAAGCCGCAACACAGATTAAAATAGTCATCACCCAACGAATCATTGCATATCCAATATCCAAACTGCCGGAAGAGACATCCCTTACCGTCCTGATCACATTCGCAACCACAATCACAGAAGAACCTGCCATGGCATAATTTCTATTCAAATACATAATGGACGCAATCAATATGGGAAACGCATATACATATGTAAGCTCTTCCGCACCAAGGCTCATCAAAACCAGATATGCCAATGCGCCCGAACCGGTTATAATTCTTCCACAAGCCCTGCTTCCCTTTAAAACTGCAAAGCCCACAAAGCTAACTATCAACAATATCGCATAAATCGCCAACTGAATATATGTCCCCGTTTCCGCCGTATGTTGTATCATCGCATATAACATAGAGAAAATCATATATACCTCAGTTGCACTTATCAAGGCCAATACCCGTTTGTCACTTCTTAAATATTGCTCTTTTGTCATCTCTGCCGCCTCCGTAAATGATTCATATACCATAAATATACCACATATTTTCTAAAAATGAAAGTACTGAAAGACGGTATTTTATCATTTTGGTGACAGTTTGTTACTTTTCACATCTACGCCACTGCGAGGCGACCTGAGACAGTCGTGCGCGAAATCGCTGCATTTGCGATTTCTGTGCATCGGTTACTGGTTACGGAGTGAACAGTACTGACAGTTCAGCCATGTGGAAATGATTGTACAGTTTGTACGTAGGCGCTTGCTCACGAAAGCCAACTGGCAGTTTCATATTGTATCCTTATATACCCTCAGCACATTCCGGTAAAAGATCTTATCCAGCTCCCCTTCGGAAAATCCTTCCCTATGAAGGGCCTCCCAAAGCTTTTCCATGCTCTGGGCGCCTGGCAATTCCTTATGGGTGTCAATTCCGTCGAAATCACTTCCCAAACCTAACACTTCGATTCCGCCCACTGAAGCAATATGTCTTGCATGCCGCACTACTGCGGCAATGGTACCGGGATTCTTCACACCTATCGGCTTTTCTTCCAGAAAATCCGCACAGAAATTCAGCCCCATTACGCCGCCCTTTTCGGAAAGTCTGCGTATCATGTCATCTGTCATATTCCTGACACAGGGACAAATCGCCCTTGCATTGGAATGGCTTGCCACAAAAGGTTTCTTTGTCAGCTCCAACACATCATAAAACCCCTTGTCAGACAAATGGGATACATCCGGAATGATGCCCAACCGTTCCATCTCGATTACCATCTCCCTTCCTTTTTCGGATAATCCCCCCGTCAAGTTGGGCGTATGATAAAACGCATCAAACGCTTCCTGTGCCATCCTCCTCTTTTCTTCCTGCTCTCTCCAGCGTTCTCCCTTCTGCTCCTCTTGATTCTCCGCCTTCTGCTCTGACTGATTTTCTGTCTCCTTTGTCACTTTTTTCCATTCATCCATTGCCTGCCGCATCTGCTGCTTTAAGTCCGGTAGAAAATTGGGACATCCAATTTCATTCTCATAATTCCATGTAAGAGTAATCATTCGGACCCCCATCTGATACAATTCCCTGAGTTTTTCCACCTGTCCCTTACATACGCCGCCTTCCTCCACCGTAAGCATTGCCGACATTTTTCCGGCAGCTTCATTTTTCGCAATGTCGGAAAAATGAAGCACCGGTGCCAATATATCCTGATTTCGCTCCAACTCTTCCTGATAGCATTGATACAATCGGCATACTCGCTCCCATGGATCTCCATCCTTCTCCAACATCACAAATAATGCAAAATTCTGAAGCAGATATTGCCCTTTCCGCATCCGCAGCAAGTCCATATGTCCTTCATTCTGCCGCAGCGACGACGGCTTCCCCTGCTCCTTCCTGCGCAAAAGTTCACTAATAGTATCACAGTGCATATCTACTACTTTCATGACCATACCTCCCTGTCCGCCCCACATTCTTCCGTGTATAAAAGGTCTGCTGTGCAGACCTTTTATACACTTACCTCTATGCCGCCTGCGGCGGCACAAACAATACATGAACTGGTGCAAGTCCGGAAGAACGCTGCACTTGCGTTCTTAAAGGAATGGCGAAGCCATTCCTTGGAAATGACTTAGATTTTCTTAGGTCGGGTATTTTCCGGCCTTAGAAAAACTTCATTTCCTTCACACGTTTATCCTTTTACAGCAAAATTCACTCCCGTGTGATCCGGGTTATCATCATTATATTGATAATCCTTCCCAGGCAGAACCGCATTCAGAATAATTCCTGCCAGTGCTCCCACAGCCAGTCCGGAAAAGCTGATAGTTAAATCTCCCACCGTAAATCCTACCGCTCCTGCAGAACTGTATTTAATACCAATGGACAACACCAGAATCAAAGCAGCAATGATCACATTGCGGCTCTTCGCAAAATCCACTCTGGTCTCCACAATATTACGAACACCCACAGCGGAAATCATGCCATACAGCACCAGAGATACGCCTCCGCATGTAGCAGTGGGCATACAACCTATGATAGCAGCAAACTTAGGAGAAAAGGAAAACAGAATTGCAAACAAAGCGGCCATCCGTATTACCAGCGGATCATATACTTTTGTCAGAGACAGGACACCAGTATTTTCGCCGTAAGTAGTATTGGCAGGCGCACCGAACAACGAAGCCAGAATCGTTGCCAGCCCGTCTCCCAACAATGTCCGGTGTAACCCCGGATCCTTGATATAATTGTTTCCAACAGTGGAAGAAATTGCAGAAATATCACCGATATGCTCCACAATGGTAGCCAATGCAATAGGCATTATGGTGATCACAGAAGTAACCAACAGGGAAACATCTCCCTCCGAAAGCGCCCAGAAAGCTGTCTGATTCCAGTGAATGGGAATTCCCACCCATGCGGCATCTCTTACTGCTGTAAAATCAACCCTGCCCAGCACTGCCGCCAACAGATAAGACCCTATGACACCTATGATGATAGGGACAATCTTCACCATCCCCCTGCCCCAGATATTACATACAATCACCAATGCAATAGCCACCACCGCAACCAGCCAGTCAGCCGAACAATTCTCAATGGCAGATTGCGAAAGCGTCAACCCAATCGCAATGATAATAGGTCCTGTGACAATGGGCGGAAAATATTTCATTACCCTGCCTGTTCCAAATATCTTAATCAAAAAAGCCAACACCAAATATAGAAGACCCGAACACGCCACGCCGAAACATGCGTAGGGAAGCAATGCCTGATTACCTGTACTGCCTCCCATTGGTGCAATGGCAGCGTAACCGCCTAAAAACGCAAAAGATGATCCCAGAAATGCCGGTACCTTCCCTTTTGTCAACAGATGGAACAACAATGTACCCAATCCCGCAAACAGTAATGTGGTGGACACATCCAGCCCGGTCAGCATAGGTACCAGAATGGTTGCACCAAACATGGCAAACATATGCTGCAGCCCAAGTACAAGCACTTTGGGCATTCCCAAGGATTTGGCATCATAAATGCCATTCTCGCCAAGAACAGTTTTTGATTTCTCGCTCATCTTCTTCTCCTATTCAATTGTTAATTGTTGCTTGCAGCAATTTAGGCTGCCCGCAGCAATTCGCTCCGCATCCGCCCTTTCAACGTCAGGCTCCAGGAACCATTTCCAGGTTTCTTCAGACACGCATCCGTATGTTTCTGGTATTGAATGGGCAGATACTATTTCCAGTTCCGCAGAAGTCACCCTCACTCCTGCAGCGAAAATATTACAGTCTTCCTCCAATGACAATTGGCTCCTCAAATCACGATAACGAAAATTTATTACCGTCAAACCGCCAACCGTAATTGTAACAGACTCATCGCCGGAAATCATCATACTATCTCATTGTTCATTCGTCAAGACAAATCGCATGGGTTTTCAGAAAATCTTTCCAGATCTCAATATATTTTGCCTTTAAATGCACTCCATCCGTGGTATAGGAAGCTATCATCCCTCCTGTCTCATCACATACAAGAGGATTCACATCCAGATAAAACACCTTATCATTATCAGCGAATTGTGAAATGGCCTCATTTCTCATCTCAATTCCCTCATTGGTGATATAGTCCCCCTGTGCAGAACGCTCCACAGTAACCTTAATAATCGCCTGCACATAAATAATGGCATCCGGCTGCAACTCCTGTAAACGATCCACCACTTCCCTGTATCTTTCCACAAAAGGCTCAAAACTTCCTCCCATTTCATTGATGCCCAACATAAGATAAATTTTTGAGAAAGTATTCTGCTGTAATGCTTCTTCCACAGATATCTTTTTCTTTGAATCGGGAACCTCTGCAAGTTCGGCATCAAACATCTCATAAATTGTCAGCCCCCTGGAAGCATAAAAGGTAGAGATTTCCTCCAGACCGCCATACTCAAACAACCCCATGGTTCTGGAATCCCCAATAAACACCGCATCGGAAAAGTAATCATCCTCCACCGTCATATACCGGGGACCGGCATCTTCCGGTGCACCATCCGGCTCACCTTCTCCCTCCTCATCAGAACCTTCCCCTTCCGGAGCATTACCTTCCACCGTTTCTCCCGCCTGTACATCATTTCCGGAAATATCCGTATCACCTGAACCCTGAGACCCATCCGCCCCCTCAGCTCCGGCCGAATTTCCCACATCCTCTCCTATGGGCACAGATGCACTCACATCCTGATCTGCCTCTCCTCCCTCTCCATCTTGCCCTGTTGTGCCGATTGGTTTCCCATCAATGGTCACTAAAACAGGCTGTCCCGTTGCCTGTACATTGTCCATATAAGTCAAAAGTTTCTCTTCCACGCCCAGGTCCTCATACCATCTCTTAGCCTGTGTCAAAGACTCCGCATAGACCTGCCAGTGATCCACGCAGGCCAGATATATCAATCCTGTCCCCACAAATAATACTAAAAAGGTCCATTTTCTTGCTCTCTTCATGCTAACCCCCTTATGTCAACCGCGCAAATTCTCATATAAAACTCTCCCTATTGATTCTCACCCTAAAAATCACGATATAAAAAGGGATTCTGTCCTGTCTTCTGCAACCTCCATACACAAAACCAGAACAATAATACCAAAATGATCCCTCCAGGCAAAGTATCCTTAAAACGCCTGAATAACTTCACTACCATAGACGTACAGGCCGCCAGGCCCGCCAGAAGCAGCCACCAATATCCTTGCAATGCCCTGATCCAATCTCCCCGGCTGACCATGATACCCGGAACCAGCCCAAACATCCTTCCCAAGTATATCTGAAGCTGCTGCACATCTGTTATGGCAAAACACATCCAACTAACCGGAATTACCACCCATAAATACAGATGTGAAATCAACCTTCCCGGCCCCTTTTCCAACAGCTTAAGCAATCCCATAGATTCCATCTGCCTCTCAAATACGATTGCAAGCCACAGTATCATGCCCCATATGAGGAAATTTGTCGTACTGCCATGCCACACTGCTGTCAGAAGCCACACCACAAGCAGATTGCACACTGTCCTGACTGCACCCTTTCTATTTCCTCCCAAGGGAATATAAATGTATTTCGTGAACCACCTTCCCAAAGTCATATGCCACCTTCGGTAGAAATCCCTTACCGTGGTTGCCATATATGGCGTCTGAAAATTCACCGGAAGTTCAAATCCAAGCATCTTACCAAGCCCTATGGCCATCAGAGAATAGCCGCAGAAATCAAAGTAAAGCATCATAGAATAGGCAAGTGCCGCCAGCCAGGCAAGCTGTGTGGAAATACTTTCAAATCCCACCATTTCCGCCTCCCGCCAAAGCAGCCCTATGGTATCTGCCAACAGCACTTTGGCCGCCAATCCCAGGATGAACACCTTAAGTCCATCCTGAATATTTTTTGCTGTAAACTTTCGTTTGTTCAGAGCCGGACGAACTTCTTCGTACCTGACAATGGGACCGGATACCATCTGCGGAAACATAATAACATACGCTGCAAAACGCACAAAGGAATTTTCTCCTTCCTGTTCCCCCCGATACACATCTATCAAATAAGACAAAATCTGAAATGTGTAAAAGCTGATCCCTAGCGGCAAACTCCCTTTGATAAAATATTTAAATGCAATCAGCACTCCCACATTGAAGGAAACTGCCGCAATCAATAACAGTCTGTGCCTTTTTCTCAACCCTGTTTCGGCATAATTTCCATATGTAATTTCTTCTTTCGTTTTACCTTTTTGTTTTTGCCCTGCCTCTGTTCTGGTCTGCTTTCTTTGTATTTGCTCAGAATTCCGTTCCCGTCCTTGCTGCCCCCGTCGGCTTTCCTCAGGATTCCGTTCCCGTCCTTGCTGCCCCCGTCGGCTTTCCTCTGAATTCCATTCTGACCTGCCTGCTCCGGTCTGCTTTATACTCGCCCCGGTCTCCAAATGCAGTCCGAAAAAGTAATTGATAAGAACAGACATCATAAGCAACGGCAAATATCTCACATCCCCAAAAGCATAAAAAATAAGACTTCCCATCAGAAGTACTGCATTTTTCATCTTGTCTGGAGTCAAACCATACAGAATCAAAAAGATCGGGAGAAAAAAGAGTAAAAATTCTATGCTACTAAATACCATACGCTACCACATCTTTCGTTTACTTCTCACACTTTCAACCATGCCGCCTGCAGAGGCACATACAATCCATGAGAAGAATGCCTGCACAAAGTGACCTTGTTCACTTGGCATTCTTCCGGAAATGACTTGGATTTTCTCAGTCAGAGTACTTTACTGCCTTAGAAAATCTTCATTTCCTCCACACTTATATACTATCTTGCCCACGCCCACTTTACAACTAAAAAATCCTTAATTTTAATTGCCAATTGTTACAAAACTGTATCAATTACGTAAAAAACAAAAATGCACTTCATCACTTTTTGTCTACGATTCGCACCCCCATCCTCAAAACTATTGATTTATTTGTCTGCTGATGATACTATATTATTAATATTCGTTTAAAAATGACATAGGAAAAGTAACAAACTTTCAACCAGTCAGAAAGGACTTATCTATGAATGAACAATTATATACCATCCCCTTGAACGATGCCGTAAACGCCAATGACGAATGTCCCTTCTGCTTTATTGAACGAAAAGTGGAACAGGATTTGCTGGATTTTGTTCTCGGCAGCGGCTCCTCCTACATGGAAGCTGATATCCGTGAGATGACGGATAAAGCCGGCTTCTGCCGCCCCCATTTCCAGAAAATGTTTGACTATGGCAATACCTTGGGCAATGCCTGGATTTTAAAAACCCATTATCAGAAAATGATTGCTGAAATGAAAAAAGAATTTGCACATTTTAAACCAGGAAAGACCTCTTTCAAAGATAAATTCCGCAAGACTGCGGAAAGCGGCAACGCCATCGGCATATGGGTACATGAAAAGGAAGCTTCCTGCTATATCTGCAAGCAATTTTCAGAAACTTATAATCGCTATTTAGATACTTTTTTCTATCTATGGAACCAGGATGAAGAATTTCGCAAGAAAATCAAGAACGGCAAAGGCTTCTGCCTCCACCACTTCGGCGCATTATGTGAAGCCTCCGACGGCAGACTTTCCAACAATGATAAGGAAGATTTCTATCATGTCATGCTCCCTCTGATGGAACGCAATATGGAACGACTTGCCGAAGATGTCGCCTGGATGGTGGAAAAATTTGACTATCGAAATGCTGATGCCGACTGGAAGAATTCCAAAGATGCCATCCAGCGTGGAATGCAAAAATTAAAAGGCGGCTATCCCGCTGACGGCCCCTATAAAGGAGATAAATAAGTGCCCATTGCGGCACTTATTTTATTACATATTGCGGCAGTGTACATTTTATTGTATTTATTGGGCAGTACACTTTTTATAGTATTTATTTCGCAGTGTACTTTTTATAGTATTTATTTTGCTGCATACTTTTTATAGTATTTATTTTGCAGTGTACTTCTTATGGTTCCTATTTTATCGATATATAATCCGTCTTACCATATCCAGATAATCACAGATTTCCTGATACAACATTTCCGGTTGAAAGGAAGCATCCTGAAAACGTTCTGCCATCAGCCCTTTGCTTGTAAGTTCCAGCATCTTTCTCAGCTTTTCACCATCTACATCCGGAGGCAATGCACTGTAATCAATCTGCCCTTCCACTATTGCATACATTTCTTCCAGCCCATTACGCTTTTCCTCAACCGACAGGAGCGCTTCATAGGAATCCTCCCACATGGAACGGTTCAAGAACTGCTGCATATACGGATATCCTCTCATGGCATGCATTTTGGCACACTCCACTTGTTTCATTACCTCAAAAAGATCTTTCTCTCCCTTATCCACCGTAGAATTCAGCTCCAGCTTCATGTACCTGACACTGTAATCATATACAAAATGATAGACTCCAAGCTTATTGCCAAAATAATGGAAGAGCAGCCCCTTACTGATAGCCGCTTCCCGTACAATATCATCTGTGCTGCCATGGCGATACCCCTGCGTTGCAAATACCTTCAATGCGGCATTGATCATCCTGTCCTGCTTATCTTTTTTCAAATTAAAAAATTTGCTATTCATATCCTACTCCTCTATCATCCGTAAAATCATAATTGTATCGCCATAATTACGTGCAATCTGACACATTTGAACTCCCTGGTTGACACAATGACCTTCTGTATTCACTTATACCATGTTATGACTTCATACTATGGTATAACTTCATACTATAGTATAAAGTCATAACATGCGCACAGACCACACACCGTTTGCAGCCATCCTGACTTTTCATACCTTGCACCGGATTTTATTATGTTCCTGCCACAGATTTCCTATGTGTATCTTATCATATTTCTTTATAAACTGGAATAAAATGATAAATTTTTTCAGAAATTTGTGCATATTCCCTTTTCAATCTTGCAAAATAGTATTAAGATAATAAATGACTAAAAAAGAATGAAAGGAGTAAACCATGGCAAAAAAATTCGGCAAGGCTTTATTATTCACTGCAGCCGCTGTTTCTGCCGCTGCCGCTTTCTATTTTTATCTACAGAAAAAAGAAGCTGCCCAAGAAGATTCTGAGGAAGAAGATTATGACGATTTCAGCGAGGAACCGGAAGACGATACCGAAAGCTCCCGCAGCTATGTTCCTTTGAATCATGAAACCTCCGCAGTGAACTCGGACGAAAACGCTCAGAATCAGGAAAAAGTAGAAGAATTTCCCATTGATAATTCTTCTGACACAAATGACTCTTCATCAGAAAAAACTTCTGAAGATGCTTTCACGCCTCTTACGCAACAAGTTGCACAGGCGGCTGATAATGCAGCAGAGGCCGTTGAAGATTTTTTCGATGAAGAAGACGGACCCGGTGTAGAACCTCCCATCACTGACAATTAATGTAAATTTATATTTAATTTTATATTGTACATGCCTTGTATGCGGCAGCGTTACTTCGCATTCGGTTTGACGCAGAAATACGCCGGAGCCGAATATGGCAGTAACCTGCCGCATCTGTCTCAGAACAGCATTCCTTCTTTCAACGCCTGTCCTGCGTACATATATTCACAACCATGCTTTCCGCAGCCTTTCTATTCCTTCTTGTATTTCGCTGCCAGCCAACCCTCCAAAACCGGCCAATATAGTTTCACTGCCGGACATTTGCTTTACCATGCTCTCCGAAAGCCCATACACCCGCACATGGTATTCCCTGGCTCTGTCAACCAGTGCCTTTTCCGGCACTCCCATTCTGGATGTCAGCAAAATATGCAATCCGGCATTCTCCCCTGCAATATGAAAAGCAGTTTTCAAAGGCTGCAGACATTCCAGTAACAGCTCATGCTTTGCTCTATATATTTTCCGCATCTTGTTCAGATGACGTTCAAAATACCCCTCCCTGATGAACTCATTGATAATGCTTTGGTCAATTCGCGACACGGTACAGGAATAGAACCCGCAATCCCTTAAATATTTCTTCAGCAATACCTCCGGAAGCACCATGAAGCTGATACGTATTGCAGGCGCAATGGCCTTGGAAAAAGTTCCCATATAGATGACACGGCCATGCTTATCGGAAGCCTGCAGCGCCGGAATGGGTTTGCCGTGATAGCGGAATTCACTGTCATAATCATCCTCTATCAGATAGCGCCCCGACTCCCTATCCGCCCATTTCAACAATTCCATTCTCCGTCCAATGGGCATGACAGTCCCCATAGGAAATTGATGGGACGGCATGACATAAGCAATATCCGCATTTTCCTGTTCCAGTTTGTCCGCCTGCATTCCCCACTCATCCATATCCACTGTGCTGATATCATATCCAAAAGAGCGGAATATCTGCCAGGATCTTTTATAGGTGGGATTCTCCATGGCAATATGCACCTGGGGTCCCAGAATTTTTTCCAGCAGCATAAGAAGATAATCATTTCCGGCGCCTACAATAATTTGTTCCGGACTGCAATTCACGCCCCTGGAAGAATGAAGGTACCTGCTGATAGTCTGACGGAGTTCATAATCCCCCTGCGCTTCTCCCCTTGCAAACAAATCACTGTTGGCATAACTCAATATATTTTTTGTAATTTTTTTCCATACACTGAACGGGAATCCTGACATATCAATATCATAAGGAGAAAAATCAATATATTTTCCTGCATCGGAAGTTTCGGCATTCTCCCCTTTTTGATGAGATATTCCTTCCGGGAATGCCGCCGGCTCCATACCCTCTAACTGAAATAATTCTTCTATAGGACATACGAAATACCCCTTATAGGGCCGGGATTCAATATAGCCCTCACTGAGCAATTGCCCGTAAGCATAATCCACAGTGCTTCTGGCCACCTGCAGATATTCTGCCAGAAAACGCGTAGAAGGAAGCCTCTCTCCAGCGAGAAGCTTCCCTTCCTTAATCTCCTGTTTGATATACTCATAGATCTGATCATACAGACAACTGCTCCCATCTGTCTGTAACTGGATGGTCATCTCATACATAACCGTCTCCCAATTGCCGTAATCTCATCATAACCGCTTGCGCAATGCGCTGATTCCATCGCTTGCACGCACTATTCCTGTTGTTTCTTCAACTCCCGCAATACCTGCTCTTTCATATCTCTTGCCTTGTCTTTGACACGGGAACTGGCTGTGGTAGATGTCAGTACACTGGTGAGAAGCCTGCCGGCCACATCATAGTGCTGAAAACGCAAAGCCAGGGCTGCCAGCAAATAATCCATCGTAAGTTCATCCATACCGCACATAGGGAAATTTTCGGACTGTCTGGCATCCATAAATCCCTTATAGGCATTTTCCAGGTACTCATTTTGCTGCTGCTCCAGTTCTTCCACCGATACCGGTGGCTGGTCCACATCCCTCAAGCTTTCCGCATACCCCCTTAACATCCATCCTGTTTTCAGACAGATATAGGCCTTTTCACTGGCCTTGGCCCGTTTTACCACCGCACATGCAAGTGCAAGTTCATATCTCTCCAATGCCTCTTTATAAGAATACACCTCGTCATGATAGAAATTAATTTTGGCATTTGCACTGATATTTTCTCTGATCATTTTCGTCTGACCGGGAGTAATGTGTGTAAAATAACTTGCCAATGCTCCGTAAGCGCAGACGGGACACAACACCACATCGTATTTTGTGGAGTCAATCCCATCATACCTTGGTCTCAAATCCTGGTCCGCCCCCACCAGCTTGGCCTTACCGGATTTCATCACCTTTGAATTAAACTCAGCACCACATACAGGGCATGTATATGCCTTCTCATATATATAATCTTTTTCTTCCGGCTTTGGTTTCTGTGCTGCATCAGTTGCTTTTTTTGCTTTTTTCTGGGACTCGTCTTTTTCATATATATCCACATTCTCAAAATTCCCCAGTCCCAGACGTTTTAATCCTGATAAGATTCCCATACTTTCCTCATTTCCATAACAAATTCATTTTACAGCAACTACAGTTTAACCCCTGCCGTCTCGTTTACTTCCACCTATTCAGCCCTGCTGCTGCCCGGTTCATCCTTCCGGTTCCTTATGCCGTTCTTATCAGCTCTTTTTCTCCTTCGGCAGGGTATAAGAACTCTTCAAAGACACAATACGATTAAAAACAAGCGCATCCGGTTTGGAATCTTTACTGTCCACACAGAAGAATCCCTGACGCATAAACTGGAAACTGTCACCGCCCTTTGCACCTGCGAAAGCCGGTTCCAGCTTGCAATCTTTTAAAACAGTAAGAGAATTCGGGTTCAGATTCAGACTTCCGTCCGCATTATAAACGCCCTTCTCTTCATCAATAATGTTTTCGTACAGACGTACCTCAGCGGAAACAGCCGTCTCCACAGCCACCCAATGAATGGTTCCTCTGACCTTTCTTCCGTCCGGGGTACTGCCACCCCTGGACTCCGGATCATAGGTACAGTGTACTTCGGTCACTCTGCCATCCGCATCCTTCACCCAATTGGTACAGGTTACATAATACGCATTCATTAACCGAACCTCGTTACCGGGATACAAGCGGTAATACTTTTTAGGGGGCTCTTCTACAAAATCTTCCCGCTCAATATACAGCTCTCTGGCAAACGGCACCTCTCTGCTGCCGAGAGCTTCATTATCCGGATTGTTCACGCATGGCAGCATTTCCACCTGTCCTTCCGGGTAATTATCAATAATCAGCTTGATGGGGTCCAGAATTGCCATCATACGGTGCGCTTTTACCTTCAGATCCTCACGGATGCAGTATTCCAGCATGGCGTAATCCGCAATCGACTGGGCCTTGGAAACACCGCACAGATCCACAAACATCCTTATGGAATCCGGCGTAAAGCCCCGGCGCCGCAAAGCTGCAATAGACACCAGCCTGGGATCATCCCAGCCATCCACAATTCCCTCCTGCACCAGCTTCTTAATATATCTCTTACCTGTGACCACATTCTTCAGATATAGTTTTGCAAATTCTATCTGCCTTGGTGGGTGAGGATATTCCAGCTCTCTTACCACCCAATCATAGAGCGGCCTGTGATCCTCAAATTCCAGTGTGCAGATAGAATGGGTAATTCCTTCTATGGCATCTTCAATGGGATGCGCAAAATCATACATGGGATAAATACACCATTGATCGCCGGTATTATGGTGCTTCATATGCGCCACACGATAGATGACCGGATCACGCATATTCATATTAGGAGAAGCCATGTCAATCCGGGCACGAAGCACTTTTTCCCCGTCCCCATACTTTCCATCCTTCATTTCTTCAAACAGACGTAAATTCTCTTCCACAGTACGGTTACCGTAAGGATCTTCCTTGCCTGGTTCCGTTAGCGTACCTCTATATTCCTTGATCTGTTCTGCTGTCAGATCCGACACATATGCCTTGCCCTTTTTGATCAACTTCACCGCCGCATCATACATCTGGCCGAAATAATCGGAAGCAAAAAACAGCCTATCCTCCCAATCTGCTCCCAGCCATTGAATGTCTGCTTTAATGGATTCCACAAATTCAACATCTTCCTTTGTAGGGTTGGTGTCATCAAAGCGCATATTAAATTTCCCATGATATTTCTGTGCCAGGCCATAATTCAAAAGAATACTTTTGGCATGACCAATATGCAGATACCCATTGGGTTCCGGCGGAAAGCGTGTCTTCACCGTATCATATACACCCTCCGCTAAATCCTTATCAATTGCCAATTCAATAAAATTTCTCGATTCTGTCTCACTCATCTCTGTCCTTGCCTTTCTCAATACAACAAACAGCCTGAAATTACCTTTCCAAAAACACCAAAAAAGATGCCTTGCACAAACACACAACGCATCTTTTCCGTTCTTTTTGTGCTGTCCATCGACTAGAACACATTATAACATATATCCTCACAGGCTATCAACACAATTTTTCATATTAGTCCTTACAATTTAGCCAAAAAGTACTATATACATTCCGAAATTTGCTGTTCTATTACCTTTTGTTCATATAGCTATACCTTCTGTTCATATGCTTTCAGAAAAATCTCCCTTGCAACCACAAATATATCATGATAATCTTCACAGCGCACCGCCAGATAATCTCCCACCTTGCCTGTCATATACTTATTTTTCCACTGCGGAACAAATACCTTTACACCTCTTTCCAGCGGCATGGCATATATGTTTTCATCTCTGACAGAGATACAGCCCATAGCATAATCCGTCAACAGCATATCCTTACCATCAATACGATTTTTGATAACCGGAATATAATCCGGTTTCCCAAGATAATCCTGTACCCCATAATCGCCCTCCAAAGGTTGATAGCATGTTCGGAACTTTTCCCCACAAACAGCCTCCACTTCACCGCGAATACCGATAATCACATGGAGATCTTCTTCTATTTTTATGTCAATATCACCTTCCATGGTACGGATGGTCACAAGTGTTTCCACAGGAAGCAGTTCGTCCAGCTTCACATAACCTACGGGAATCCTGCGTTTGGCATATTGCTGCATCATATGGATATCGGCTTCATATTGATCGGCATAGATCAGCTCATAACTATCAAAATACTGTGTCATTCTGTTATTAAAATAACCCTCTGAATGAAGTGTAGGATAGCGCTCTTCATACAGTTTCATCGAAATAAAACCACCGGCTTTCTCGTAATGTCCGCCGCCGGAACCAATGCCCTCTGCCAGGAATTCGGCCAGTTCGCTTGCATTCACCTCCCAGATACAACTTCTCACCGAGAATTTAAAGCCATCATTGACCTCATTAAACACCACACAGGTCTTAATCGCATCTACTTGAAGCAGGAAGTCGCTGATGAGTCCCAAAATATTGGGGTCACAGGGCTGGGCTTTGATTACTGCAAATTCATAATCATTATTGTAACTGTATCGAATTAATGCAATTCCTGCTATTTCCAACTCTTTTAAGGAAATATTGGAATTGCGGAACAGCGTAATCAGCCCTTTATCCGCGTTGACGGCCTCACGCATATCCATATCCAACGGATTGTATAGCTCTGAAAACTGATTGGTATCCGTATAGAGACCATAATACAATGCTGTCCCCAGATATGGGTCACTGCCAATATCAAAGCCCTCTTCCTGTAATAACTTCCATACCAGCGTCGCACAGCTTCCCAGATTGGGATTGATAACACACATGCCAATGGCTTCTCTGTCCAGTTGGTGATGGTCGATCACTGCCACATTCTTCGCCTTAAGCCCCGTCACATTGCCGGAACCATATTGACAATCTACAGTAATCAGCAGCCCCTCCACTTCCATCACACCTGTTTCGGATACATCTATATACTCTACGGGCAGCTTCAGCTTATCCACCATCAGGCACAAATTCGACTTCTGTATCTTGTTCCTGCCGCTATATACCAGCCGTACCATATTGCCCTTACTCTTAAAGTAACAGTAAAGACCATACCCGGATGCCAACGCGTCCGCATCCGGATTATCATGGCACTGTATGGTTATTGCGTCATACTGCTCCAGATCCGACAATCTCATAAATTATAATCCTTTCCCCACCTTCATCTCCTTCACACTTTAGTGATGGAACAGCCTGATACCGGTAAACGCCATCACCATACCATATTTGTCGCAGCATTGAATCACCGCATCATCACGGACGGAACCTCCGGGCTGGGCAATGTATTTTACGCCGCTTTTATGTGCCCGTTCAATATTATCCGAGAATGGGAAAAAAGCATCGGAGCCTAAAGTAACATCCTGCATTCCTTCCAACCATGCCCGCTTTTCCTCTCTGGTAAACACAGGGGGCTTTTCCTTGAAAATATGTTCCCATGCGCCGTCTGCCAGCACGTCCATATATTCTTCTCCGATATAAACGTCTATGGCGTTATCCCTGTCCGCCCTGCCTAACTTGTCCACAAACTTGAGCTCCATTACCTGTGGTGACTGACGCAGATACCAATTGTCCGCCTTGCTGCCGGCCAGCCTGGTACAATGAATGCGGGACTGCTGACCTGCACCGATACCGATGGCCTGCCCACCCTTCACATAGCAGACGGAATTAGACTGGGTATATTTTAAGGTGATTAAAGCTATCTTCATATCGATCATCGCAGCGTCGGAAATCTCTTTGTTCGCAGTAACAATGTTGGAGAGCAGCCCACAGCTTACATTTAACTCATTTCTGCCCTGCTCAAAAGTAATCCCGTAGACTTGCTTCTTCTCCACAGGTGCGGGCACATAGCCCTCTTCCATCTGTATAATATTATAATTACCATTCTTCTTGGCTTTTAATAACGCAAGTGCTTCCTCCGTATATCCGGGCGCAATACATCCGTCAGAAACTTCCCTCTTGATTAATTTGGCGGTATCTTCATCACATACATCGGACAACGCAATAAAATCCCCAAAGGAAGACATTCTATCCGCGCCTCTGGCTCTTGCATAGGCACAGGCAAGGGGGGACAAGTCTCCCAGATCCTCCACCCAATAAATCTTTGCCAAAGTCTCATCCAGAGGAAGTCCCACTGCAGCACCGGCCGGGGACACATGTTTAAAAGAAGCAGCCGCCGGGAGTCCCGTAGCTTCTTTCAGCTCTTTAACCAACTGCCATCCATTGAAAGCATCCAGGAAATTAATATATCCCGGCCTGCCGTTCAGAACAGTGACTGGAAGCTCGCTTCCGTTTTCCATATAAATTTTGGATGGCTTCTGATTGGGATTGCACCCATATTTCAATTCGATTTCTTTCATTTGATTTTCTCCTATTACAGTTCCGTTAGTGTCAATTTTATATACCCAAATTCGGCTCAGCCCCAGTAAAATCAATGGCTTCAAAGGCTATAAGCATTATCCCCTTACTTTGACTTACCCAGCCAGCATTTTGCTTCGGAAAACCAGGCAATGCCAGTCTGAAAGCCCGTCTATTTCTGCCTTGATGGGGATTCCGTAAGCAAAATATAATGGGCTAAGCCAACGGAAAGGGGCGCTGTTTTTTTCATACTCCGTTTTGCACTGCCCCGGTTCCGCCGAATACTTAATTTTATTGGTTCTTGTTAAGAATGCGTGTTTCATATGTTCCGTCGGCAATGTTGATAAACCTGACAAACAGGGATACTTTATTCTCTTCATTCAGGTTTTTCCACAGCATATTGGCAAAACTGTCAATATCACCTTGCATTTCCACCAGCTCAGGTTCCCCCTGAAAACTTGGCAGGGGATTGCCGTCTCCCATGTAAGTATGAAGGAAGCGTCCCTCACCAGGCGCCGGATTGTCATAAGTAAAGGTGTACCTGTTGCAGCAGGATGGTTCTCCATGATTGCTTTTCAAAATAGACATAGCATAATCAAATTTTCCCTCAGCAATGTGCATTACACCGGATATCCTTGGCGTATAGTTAGGCGCATCCGGTTCAAATTCCCGGCTTCTCAAAGACTGCTCGAACGTAAGCCCCTTTGCAAGGCCATCATAGATCGTGTCTGTCTGATCACCATTGGTAACGATGGTATCATTGCCTAATACCCTCACAGGTGCATAGATAACCAGGCTGGGGTCCTCCAACTTGGATGGGTCAAATGCCTTTGTGCGTATGCCTTCCCCATCCGTTACAAATACTCGATTGCGGCTGTTAGTGCTTCTCCCCATAATAAAGTAAGCCGCCACAGCCGTTTTCCCGTCAGCAGAACGTCCAATAACGATTCCCCTTCCAGGGTAGGTATTGCTTCTCAATTCCTGATCCAATTGTATCATGATTTTCCTCCATTCCAGTTCCGCAAACACCCAATCAATCCCCAAACACCTGTGATTGAATTCTGGCCGTCTAGGGCATTCGGCCTGAATTCTATCAGGGGCTTGCTTGGGCGTTTGCTGTTTTCCAGTTC